>DBFL01000005.1:7295-11219 GCA_002294285.1 Candidatus Neomicrothrix sp. UBA881 | reverse complement strand
AAAAAAGTTAGTAGCTATGGGGCTTGGTATTAGAGTTAATTTCGACCTCGACAACCCTCTTCATACGGTCCATGACATAGTTCCTGGTAACGGCACTTCCGGCCATCAAGAAGACGGAGATTGGTATTACGGAACCTCAATAGCGGTTAACAAGCAGTATAGAAAACGTGGCATAGGGAATGAACTATACAAACTAAGAAAAGGGGTTTGTCAACGTTTAAACCTTCGAGGAATTATTGCAGGAGGGGTGATGCCTGGATACGCAAGCCATAAGAATGATTTAACTGCTGACGAATATTTAGACCGAGTTCGAATAGGCGAACTTTACGATCCCACCCTCACATTTCAACGCGACAACGGTTTTAAACTAGTTTGTGCGCTTCCCAATTACATTGTTAACCCAGAGATCGACAACAATGCTGCATTGATAGTCTGGCAAAATCCAGACTATGAGGAGCTCTAAGGATGACGAAGCCTAATAATGGAGATCAAGCTTTTCGAAAAGAGTCTCTAACAGGTAAAGATCCAGAAATGACTTTTGGAGGGGCTCTTTCTTTTCTTCGAAGAAAATATACTCGCGACATTGATGCAGCTGACATTGTCGTATCAGGCATCCCCTTTGATATGGCAACTTCTAACCGTCCAGGTTCACGTTTTGGACCCAGAGCTATTCGAGCAGCCTCAGTAGGACTTGCCGAACTTGATGCTTATCCATTTGGGTTCGACCCTTTTGATTTTGTAGCTGTGGCTGATTACGGAGATTGTTACATCGATTATGGCTATCCACAAAACGCTCCAGACCTGATTGAACAACACGCTGACGAAATACTGAACACAAATTCGATGATGGTAACTATGGGCGGAGATCATTTCATTACGTATCCACTTTTAAAAGCTCATGCAAAAAAGTATGGACCTTTATCTCTGATACATTTTGATGCTCATTGTGATACATGGCCCGATGATGGAAATCGTCTAGATCATGGATCAATGTTCCTTCGTGCCGTCAATGAAGAAATAGTCGATCCGTCCACTTCGGTCCAAATTGGTATTAGAACTCACAATGATGACACTTTCGGTTTTACTGTTCTGGGAGCTCCATGGGTTCACAGGGAAGGAATCCCTGCTGTGATAGACGTGGTTAAAGAAACTGTTGGTAAACAATCTGCTTATTTGACTTTTGATATTGATTGCTTGGATCCTGCATTTGCCCCAGGAACAGGGACACCAGTTGCAGGAGGTCTAACTTCATCTCAAGCACTTGAAGCGATACGTTCGCTTGGAGATTTGGAGATTGTTGGAATGGATCTAGTTGAGGTAGCGCCTCAGTATGACGTTGGAGAAATAACAGCGATCGCAGGAGCTACGCTTCTTCATGATTTTATTTGCCTGCAGGCAATCCGTGCTGGCGCAACCCCTTTGCCTTTTGGAAAAATCTAATCATGTTTAAAACTTCTCATCAATCAGAAAGTCTTGATACAACTGTTTACGAAAAAGAGGAACTATATGATTCCCGCAGTTGAACTTCAAAGAATAACTAAACGCTTTGGCGACGTAGTCGCCGTTGACAATGTTGATCTATCTATTGCAGACGGAGAATTTTTTGCTTTGCTGGGACCAAGCGGATGTGGAAAAACAACAACCTTACGTTTAATTGCAGGATTGGAATTCCCCACCGAAGGAAGCCTTTCAATTTTTGGACAAGAAGTTGGGACGCTGACACCAAACAAAAGACCCGTTAATACTGTCTTTCAAAACTATGCGTTGTTTCCTCACTTAAGTGTTTTGGAAAATGTCGGATTTGGTTTAAAGATGCAAGGGGTCGACAAAAACACTACACGTAGAAGATCTATGGAAATTATTGAATTGGTTCAACTTGAAGGTTTAGCTGAAAGAAAACCTTCACAAATGTCGGGTGGGCAGCAACAAAGAGTTGCTCTTGCAAGAGCTCTAGTAAACCAACCAAAAGTGCTCCTTCTTGACGAACCGCTAGGCGCACTAGATTTGAAACTTCGTCAAGAGATGCAGCTTGAATTGAAGAAGCTCCAAAGAGATGTGGGAATTAGTTTTGTTTTCGTAACCCACGATCAAGAAGAGGCGCTAACAATGTCCGATCGCATAGCAGTCATGAATGAAGGAGAATTGCTCCAAGTAGCTACACCTGAGGAAATATATGAGCGCCCTACAAATCGTTTTGTTGCCGATTTTATCGGTCAAACGAATCTCCTCGAAGGCACTATTTCTGACAAGGAGACAGTAATTCTTGAAAACGGAAAATATGTAAAAGCTTTAAATAATTTTTCTGCAGGTACCCATGTAGCAGTTAGTCTCCGGCCTGAACGGGCACATATCAAACCTCAGGGCGTGTATGAGGAAGGATGGTCGCATGTAGACGGTTTTGTCGAAACAGTCACATATCTAGGCAATTCACTTGTTTACGGCATAAAGCTCGACTGGATGGATCTGGAGGTCCGCGAAGAAAATCGACCCGGAACAGATTTCCACCAACCCGGCACACAGATCACAGTTAGCTGGGATCCAGAGGCAATCTCACTGGTTACCGACTAATGAAGACTGAGGTTGGAACAGATTCAGAGGGTTCTGCCGCAACACAGGAGTTCGAAAAAGCAGCACTTCGACAAGAGTCAAGACGGGGTTTTCTTCTATCCTTGCCTGCTTACGCCTATCTAATTGTTTTTTTCGTAATCTCACTATTAATTGTATTTGTTTACAGTTTTGCCACTCGAAATCGTTTCGGTGGTACTGATTTATCAGGATGGAACTTAGACAGTTATTCGAGGATCACTGAACCTATAGTCAGGGATGTTCTTTTTCGGTCGTTGTGGCTTGCTTTCCTTACCACCCTTATCTGTTTAGTCATTGCCTACCCATTTGCCTATTTTCTTTCAACGCGTCGAGCGGCAGTCAGAAATGTCATGTTGGTGTTTGTGATGATTCCGTTCTGGACAAATTTCTTGGTGCGGAACTATGCGTGGAGAGTGATTTTAGGAAATGACGGTCCTCTTATGAATACAACCGAGTTTCTAGGTCTGGGATCTGTGGAACTTCTTTTTACGCAGACAGCGGTAGTTCTGGGTCTTGTTTATGGTTATTTGCCTTTTATGATCCTGCCTTTATATGCAGCGATAGAGAGAATAGACCGCCGTTTACTAGAAGCCAGTAGAGATCTGTATGGGACAGGATGGCAATCTTTCCGACATGTTCTTTTCCCCCTTTCAATGCCAGGAGTAATCGCAGGTTCGATCCTTGTTTTCGTACCTAGCCTTGGAGCTTATGTAACCCCTGAAATTTTGGGAGGAGCAAAAACAACACTTCTTGGAAGTTATATAGTCACCCAGTTCCTTACAGCGAGGAACTGGCCTTTTGGAGCGGCACTCTCTTTTGTTCTGATGCTAGTGATGTTAATAACTACAATTGTCTATTTCCGTAAGGGCGGTCGTACACTATGAGCACTTCAGTTGAACCTCGTGGTTGGGCCAAAGCTGCACTACATGCCAATGGTTGGATCGTCTATTTATTTTTCTATGCACCAATAGTTCTATTAGTTATCTACTCATTTAGTGATAGTAGAAATGTAGGCACATGGGGAGGTTTCACAGTTGATTGGTACCGGGATTTTTTCGAAAGCTCAAATGCCCGTGGAGCGTTATCAAATTCGGTAAAGATAGCAATTTTCTCGACCATCATTTCTGTTGTTCTTGGGACCATGGCTGCTTTGTCTCTTGAACGTTTCACCTTTCGAGGTAAAAAAGTCTTTGATGCACTTTTGTATCTGCCAATAATTATCCCTGATGTAACGATGGCAGTAATGATGTTGCTTTTCTTTGGAGAGTTTTTTGACATTATTGATGCTCTATTCGGCGTTGGATTAAGGAAAGGTTTTTGGTCCATTTCGATCAGCCA
>DBFL01000005.1:6248-6895 GCA_002294285.1 Candidatus Neomicrothrix sp. UBA881 | reverse complement strand
GCTATCGATCTGTATGCCTCTAGGTGGAAAGCTTTTCGCTATGTCACATTCCCACAGATACTTCCAGGAATAGCGGGCGGTGCACTTCTAGCTATGACCCTGTCTCTTGACGATGTTGTTATAACTCAGTTCGTCGCAGGTCCTGGTTGGACGACACTGCCTGTCTATGTCTTTGGACTAATACGCAAGGGTGTAACTCCTTTAATTAATGCAGTTTCAGTCACTATGCTTGTGGCTTCTATGCTTTTGGTTGTGTTGTCTCTCGTCGCTCAACGAGTACGAAGAAGTGATTAAGTACTATTATCAATTTATGTAGGTCTAAGTGCCTGGAGGGAAAATATGGGAAATTTGAAACGTTTTAGATATTTAGCTGTTCTGATCGCCTTAGCTTTAGCAGTTTCTTCGTGTGGAAGTGACAGCGATGAAGCCGCTGCAGCAGATTGTGAGTTGAACCAAATAGATGGTGATTTGGCTCTTTACAACTGGGCTGAGTATATAGATGAAGAACAACTAGCTGAGTTCGCAGCAGAATATGGCATTAGCGCGACTATGGATGTCTACGACTCGAATGAAGCCATGCAGCCAATCATTTCTGCAGGTAATTCTGGTTATGACGTTATTGTGCCGTCCGACTACATGGTTTCTAT
>DBFL01000005.1:4603-5873 GCA_002294285.1 Candidatus Neomicrothrix sp. UBA881 | reverse complement strand
AAGAATATCTCTGCAGATTTCAGTGGTTTGTACTATGACCCCGAAGGTGAATACACGGTTCCTTATCAGTGGGGAACCACCGGTATAGGGGTGAACATGGCTGTTGTGGGAGAAGATTTCCCACGTTCATGGGGTTTGATTTTTGATCCAAGCATTTCAGGTTCTCACGACGGGAAAATTCAGTTGCTTAATGATCCACGTGAGACGATGGGAGCGGCACTCAAATATCTCGGTTATTCACTAAATACGACTGATAAAGGGGAATTGGATAAAGCAAAGGATTTGGTAGCGTCAACCGCCAGCAGATTGGCAGCTTTTAACACGGATTCTGCAGATGAATTCCTCACTAGTGGGGAAACTGTTATCGGACACGGATACTCAGGCGACATGTTTGTTCAGTTCCTCGAGACCGACAACCCTGAGGATTATGTCTATTTCGTTCCAGAGGAAGGTGGAACAAGGTGGATAGACAACATGGGAATTCCTTTTGATGCCCCTCATCCATGTACTGCTCATACATTTATTAACTGGTTGCTTAGCGCAGATCAAGGAGCTGCTCTGTCGAATTGGAACTATTACGCGACACCAAATGATGCAGCAGTGCCAGGTCTTGATGAAGAACTTCTTGATTTTGTAAATGATCCCGAATTGTTAGCGGGCGGAGTTGATTCTCTTGAAGAGATTGAAGACACAGGAGACTTTGAAATTAATTATTCGGATGCTTTTGTAGAAGCTAAAGGATGATCTAACTAGTTAAAAAAAGCGGGACCCCAATGGGTCCCGCTTTTTTATTTACCTATAAAGAAAAACGTTATTTCAATACCTCAGCTATTGCATCAATCACTTGACCTATTTCTTCATCGCTGATAGTTAGAGGAGGGCAAATAGCGAGTCCTGTATTTAAAGGTCGCAAAATCACGCCCATAGAACGTATTTCATTTCTGATTTTCATAGGATCCTGTTCTATTTCGATTGCATATACAGCACCGGTTCCTCGCCAGGATTCAACAAGACCATCTGATTGTAATGACTCCAATCCAGTGCGTATTTGTTCTCCAACATGGTTAGCTCTGTCAACTAAAGCTTCCGATTCCATTAATTCTAAATTTGCAATGCCAGCAGCACAAGAAGTTGGATGGCCAGAATATGTGTAACCAGTTCTTAGAATAAAGTCAGGTTCTTCAAGGGTGTCGCAAACATTTCTAGAGACAATTACGCCCGAAAGAGGCAAGTAACCAGAAGTTACACCTTTCGCGAAAGTCATTAAATC
>DBFL01000005.1:2333-4232 GCA_002294285.1 Candidatus Neomicrothrix sp. UBA881 | reverse complement strand
CCACAGATAACCTCATCGAAAATAAGCAGAGCATCATTATCGTCGCAAAGTTTTCGTATGCCTTCTAAATAACCATCAACCGGTGGGTAAACACCTCCTGCACCTTGGATAGGTTCAACTATCATCGCCGCAATCTCACTTCCATGATTTGAGAAAACACTTGCAGCTGCTTCAATGTCATTGTTTGGTATTTCTAAAAAATGTGGAACTAAATCGCCCCATCCCTCTCGATTCGGAGCAATTCCCTGAGCACTAGTTCCTCCGAAGTTTGTTCCGTGGTAGCCGTTTGTGCGTCTTAAAATTATTTGTTTTTTTTCATTTCCCCGTAGTTGTTGATAAAGACGCGAAAGTTTTAAAGCAGTATCTACTGCTTCTGAACCGGAACAACCTAAAAAGACACGACCATCAGGGTGCGGTGATCTTACAGCAACCATTTCGGCCAGTTGCGCAGCCGGTTCGTTAGTGAAAGGGTCAAAAACATTGTAGGCCTCAAGAGTTTTCATCTGTTTTGTTACGGCTTCAATTACTTCGGTTCTTCCATGACCAATTTGGCAAAGCCAAAGATTAGCCATTGCATCTATGTATCTGTTTCCTGCATCGTCCCAAAGTAGGCAACCTTCTCCGCGAACAATGTTTACAAAGTCAGATTCTGATTTTAAAGGTGGCGCAAAACCGTGCAGCAAGGGATGTATTTCTTGTGTCATTCAAAAAGCCTCCTCTTTAGATCAAATGTTACGTCAGGTTTAATGGGTTTGCCATCAGGAGGTTTGGTTAATACCCAACCAAAAATTAGAAGTACAGCCATTACTGATGCAGTCACAGCCCAAGCAACTGTGTCATTGGTAGTTTCATATATTGCTGCTGCCATTATTGTTGCTAAAGCACCTGCAGCAACTTGGAGTGATGCTGCTAGACCTTGCGCTGCAGCTTGCCGCTCTTCAGGCACAGAAACTGATACGAGCATAGGACCTGATGGTAAACCCAACCCTTCAAAACTAGACGTGATAATTGTCAGAATAATAAGAGCAAGTAAACCTTCTACTAAACCAAAAGTGCAAACAAAGACAGTAATTATCGCAAGAGTTCCTACCGCCCATCTTCTAGCGCCGAAACGTTGAGCAAGGACACCGCCTTTTACAGACAGGAGAGGAATTGGTAAAGCAGCGCAAGTAATTGCAATGCCGATTTGCCAGTTTGAGGCACCTCTACTGTCCATTTCCAAAACCCAAACAGATTCAAAGGCGCCGATAAAAACAAAATAGGCAACCAAAATCAATACAGCGCCATTAAATCTCCGGATTCGAAATAAATCTGACGGTCTTTTTTTCTCCAAGTCACGTTCTGCTTGGTCAGGTTTAGCTTTTAATGCTGTAGGTATAAAAAAAGTTAATGCAATTGCCATCCCCCAAAAAGGAGTTCTGAAATCATTTATTGCGTTTAAGGCAGCTGCAATAGCGGGTCCCAGCACCCATCCAGCTGCATCGTAAGCTCCTAGTTTTCCAAGATTTTTTCCTATTTCCTTAGAGTCGGAGACTATGACAGTTCTTTTCGCGGCTGGAGAAATTGCTCCCAAAGCAAAACCAAATAAAGACCGTCCAACAATGAAATACCAAAGTGAGTCACCCATAGCTAGAAATAACAGCGCAACAATTCCGGTGATTAAGCCAGATTTAAGAAGTATTGGAGAATGACCACGGTCGGCCTGGGGTGAAAGAGTTATTAGTGCAATGAACGAAGAGGCAAACCCACTGAAGATAGTAAGGCCAATTTCAAAGTTTGAAAATCCAAGTTCTTGTTTAAATTCTGCTCCTAAAGTGATGACACTAGACAAACCTGCTGACATTCCAAAAAGTATTAAAAAGTAAGGAAGTAGTTTTGGGCCACTTGTATTTGAGGGGG
>DBFL01000005.1:488-1922 GCA_002294285.1 Candidatus Neomicrothrix sp. UBA881 | reverse complement strand
AAAGAGGGACAAAATTGGGTAATGAATTCGATAGATACAGACATCAACATGACAAGGGTGTAGGAACAAAAATTTCATGGTTACTTAATCTCCCAAAATTCTGGAATTCCCCTTTAAGTAAAGAGGTAATTCGCATTTTAGGTCCCGAAAAAGGTGAAAATGTTTTGGATATAGGAGCTGGTATGGGACCTGCAACAGTCGAAGCTGCTAGCAGAGGTGCTCATGTTGTTGCTGTGGATCCATCTAGATTCATGAGGGCGGTTTTAGGTTTTAGGAGACAGTTTCAGAAAAACCCTGGGCTTATAACAGTTGAAGCTGGTGTAGCAGAAAAAATTCCTTTATCAAAAGGCTCAACTGATGTTGTTTATGCAGTTAACGCAGTGCATCACTGGGTTGACTTAGAAGCTTCGATAGAGGAAATTGTGCGGGTGACTTCAAGTCAGGGCAGAGTTCTATTGGTAGATGAAGATTTCACTAATCCTGATCACCCTCAGCATGAGAAACATCATGACCATGAAGAGGAGATGACGAAGGTAGATGTTGATGCCATTAGGGATATTTTTGAACGTCTCGGTCTTGAAGCAACAGGAGAGAAAGTTTTACTTACAGGATTACCTGTAAAGATGATTAAAGCTAATGTACGATAACTCTTTACGTTTCTTGATCAAGGGAAAATAAGTTGCCACAAATCCAAAGCAATGGGGTAAGTCTTGAAGTAGAGACTATTGGAAATAGTGATAATCCCGCGGTGCTTTTGGTCATGGGACTGGGAGCACAAATGACAGCATGGCCTGATGATTTTTGCCAGCAACTTTGTGAACGTGGTTATTTTGTTATCCGTTTCGACAACAGAGATGTTGGATTGTCAACTTGGTTTGATGAAATAGGTGAACCAAATATGAACAGAACCTATCTGTCACATCTATTTGGCCGAAAGATAAAGTCACCTTATTCGCTTTCAGATATGGCTGATGATGCTGTAGGAATTTTAGATTCTTTAGGTGTTGAGAAGGTTCACTTGATCGGAGCATCAATGGGAGGCATGATTGCACAAAGGCTCGCTCTTAATCATCCTGAGAGAGTTATGTCTCTTTGTTCAATTATGTCTACTCCCCGTTTTATTAGACCTGAATATCAATTGACTCTTGAGTTGATGGAACCAGATTCTGGAACTAGAGAGGGCAGAATAGAGAGTGGAATCAAATCAGCAAGATTGATCCACGGTGAACAGTTCTCACTACCAGAAAATCTTCGTGAGTTAGTTGCAGCCTCTATTGATCGCGCATGGCATCCGGCGGGAACAACAAGACAGTTAACTGCGATATTGGCCGATGGTGACCGTAGGCCAGAACTAAGACAACTTTCGATTCCGACAACAGTTATTCACGGAACTGCTGATCGTTTAGTGCCACCTAGAGGAGGAAAAGAAACAGC
>DBFL01000005.1:0-124 GCA_002294285.1 Candidatus Neomicrothrix sp. UBA881 | reverse complement strand
ATAGAAGGAATGGGTCATAGTTTACCTGAAGAGACATGGCAGGAGATTTTTCAGACCTTCGATGAATTAGTAGCTAGGTCTCAGAAAAAGTAACTTATCGTATTATTTATTGCGTTGCTTCACT
>DBFL01000053.1 GCA_002294285.1 Candidatus Neomicrothrix sp. UBA881 | reverse complement strand
TCTAACTTTTCACTTGTCTCCGAATCTATCTGATGTTGAAAGCTACTTGGAAAGAACAGGCGTAAGACCAGTGCTTCATTTGAAAGACCTGGGCGTTTTAGGAGAACATCTACTAATTGCCCATGCTGTGCATCTAGATGATCAAGAGTTAGAAACTCTTATAAACACAAAAACCGCTATTGCTTCATGCCCGTGGGCTTATCTGAGACTTGGACAAGGTGTAACAAAGCTTGGAAGACATCCAGAGTTCTTTTCGAGAGGAGGAAGTCTCTCCTTAGGGTGTGATGCTGGAAATGCAGGCGACAACGTGGACATACTTTCATCGGCAAAACTGTTTGCTGGTCTAATTCAAGAATCTAAAATTGAAGGAATGTCTTCTGCATCTATTAGCGCTCTCGAGCTAGCAACAATTGAGGGAGCAAAAGCAATCGGGCTTTCAAATGAGATTGGTTCGATCGAAATAGGCAAAAGGGCGGACATCGTTTTTATAGATTTAGAGGATCAGGCTTGGAAACCCCAAAGTCCAGACCCTGTAAAACAACTGATTTGGAGTGCAGGAACCTCAGGGATTCACTCAGTCATGGCTCTTGGTGAAATGGTTGTGGTTGAGGGAACTTGCTTGAAAATTGACGAAGAAGAGAAATTTTCTGACCTTCAGGAACGCCAACAACGACTTTTAGGTGACGCTGGACTGGAACCTAGACCTCACTGGCCTACGGTTTGAATTATTGGTTTTAGTTATCCATAAAAACCTAGTAGACGTCCGGAAAGAAGCACCGCTGAAATAACCATTACGAACCTGATTAATTTCTCACCACCTTGAAACGCCCATTTTGCGCCGAGCCAGCCGCCTAATGTGAACCCTGCAGCTAAAGTTAGTGCAGGCCCCCAATCAACCTTTCCGGCGATCAAAAAAACAGGCAGAGCAACAATTGTCAGTAAGACGTTGACTAAAACTTTGATGCTATTTGCTTTCACCAGGTCAAATCCTGAGTAAGAGAGTGCAATTATCATAAGTAGCCCGACTCCAGCTTGAATCGCACCTCCATACAGTCCCACGATGCTGAAAATCAGAATCGTAAAACCTCCACCCCATTTCTTCGTGATGTTTTTCTTTGGGGTTGGGGATACAAGTGTGAGAATTACGATCGGGACCATAAGAACGCCGAAAAGTCTCTCGAAGGCCTCGTCTGATATCTGACTGATGAGGGAAGAACCTACTAGAGAACCTACTAAAACTGGCAATAACACAGAAGAGGATTTGCGAATTCCCGAAACTCCCAACCTACGAAAAGAAATTACCGCAGCCGCACTGGCAGCCAGAACCCCAACCCTATTTGAACCATTGGCTTGTGTGCCTGGCACGCCAGCCAAAACCAAAAGCGGAACTGTTATGGTAGAACCTCCACCCGCCATGGTATTAATTACTCCAGCCGCTAAGCCTCCGAAAACTAACAGCAGCGCGTCAGCAATGCTCAACGTATGTTCCGCAATTTTTCAAGCGCAGTAGCACTTCCATTTATGGTTTCAAGCAACCCTTCAGCCATTGATCCGCCAGGTCTCCTCACAGCAGCTAAATTGCAGCTGATCTGTGTGAAACCAAGGTCTAAAACTTCTTTTAACTGCTCTGAAACTTCAGAAGGACTGCCAACAATAGCGAACTCACGAACTAACTCGGCATCTACAAGAGTTTCCAGCTCAGGATCATCGAAACGGTTGTGATCAAAGTACCAGCCACTCGAGCGTGAAAGAGCGTTAAAAATAGCATTTTTCTTTGCTTGTTCTAACTTGGGGCCATTTTCACCAACGATTTCCAAATAATGTGCTGCGTACCTTTTCACGCTTGAATGAGCCAACTCTGAATCTTCGCTGACACATAAGGTAACTCTGGGAGCAATCATTACTTCTGATACGTTACGTCCCACACGATCTGCCCCTTGAAGTAACCATTTCTTATAGTTAGCCACAGAATCATGCGTTAAGTTTCTAGCCCCGACTAATGCAATATCAGCCAATTCGCCAGCTAAGCGCATCACTTGTGGACTTCTTGTGCCTATGGCCACAGGCACTAATCCCAGACTCGGAACAACCAAACCTGAGGTTTTAAGATCAAAAATAGAACCTTCAAAAACGGTGTCTTCGCCACTCAATAATGATCGCACGACAGCAATTGTCTCCCGTATCGTTGTCAAAGGTCGTTTCGGGTCTATCCCTATTTCTTCCAATCCTGCGCCTATTCCAATCCCAAAAAAAGCTCGACCATTAGAAACATCGTTTAACGTGGCCAACGCACTTGCATGAACTGCCGGATGCCTCGTATATGGATTTGTAACCATCGAACCAATCATTATTTGACTCGTTACTTGAGCAGCTAAAATCTGTAATTGGTAGGTATCTGGCCAAAGAGCAACATCTGAAACTCCTAGTCGATCAAAACCAGCTACTTCAACAGCCTCAGCTAATTTGCAAAACTCATCAGCACCCATCCCGGGCGTGATCTCTGCTTCAAATATAAGAGAGTTCACAAAATTGGATACTTTGCTTTATCAGGCAGCCCAGATCTTTGCACAACTGCTTCACCAGCACTTTGGCAGTCTGCGTAAAACTTTTCTTCATCAAAAGCTGTAACCCGTCCTTCTTCTACGACTTTTACTCCATCGACTAGTACGGTATGGACTCCTCTTCCATCAGCCGACCATACAAGTTGATTCATAACGTTTAGCAATGGTCGCCATTCTGGCCTGTCGGTGTCATGTAAAACCAAATCAGCTTTTTTACCTTTCTCAAGCGAACCTATCTCTTCCTCTAATTGCATGGCCTTTGCACCACCTAAGGTAGCCATTTCATAAGCAATCTCTGCCGGAAACATTTGCGGATCTTGTCTACTGTCTTTGAATAGACCTGCTACAAGATACGTCGCTCTCATCAAATCAGAATAGTTTGAAGCATTATTCCCATCTGTTCCTATAGCTACATTGATTCCTGCCATTTTCATTTCAGGAATTTTTCCTACCTGAGTGACGCCATAGCTAACTTTCAAAGCTGTTGTCGGACAATGTGAAACATGAACACCTGTTTTAGCCATAACAGAAATTTCTTTATCATCTACCTGCACACAATGAGTCATAACAACGTCGTCATCGAGAACCCCAAGCTCGTCAAGATGCACCATCGGACGATGTCCAAATTCAGAAACAAAAAAATCTGGATCCAGCTTTGCAGGTGACATGTGGAAACTCATACCCGTTTCATGCTCTGTAGCTAGGTCTCGTGCAGCTTTCCATAGCGGGTCGGAACATGTCGTGTGTCCTACCAAAGTGGACCAGGCCCCTAATCTTCCATTCGCTATATTCTTATACTTGTCAAGCTGATACTGCAAAAGGCTTATCGACTCATCTGTGTCCTGTTTGTACACATCTGGTTCAGGGGGTAGATCCCAAATCCATCTACCCAAACGCCCCCTGATACCAACCTCTTCAAGAGCCTCAAACACATCGTCAAGAAAACGAATAGTTCCAGCTTCCAAAAATGTTGTAGTTCCGGACTTCAGCATTTCAACTGATGCCAACTGTGCTGACAATCTCTCTTCTTCTGCTGTATAAACAGAGTAAAGCGGACAAAGCCACTCAAAAACATTCTCTTCAAAAGGGGTGTCATCGGGAACATATCCTCTGGTCAAAGGTTCTCCGGTTATATGTATGTGAGTGTTGACCATCCCTGGCGTTAAAACAAAACGATCACCACCTAATGTCTCTTTTGCATCAAATTTGGTTTCTAATTCTGAAAATTTTCCAACCTCCACAATCAAACCATCTTTAATTGCAACAGCACCATCTCTTACAATGTCTCGAGTTTCATTCATGGTTACGACGTACCAAGCTTTAACCAGAGTGTCTATTTGCTCTTTCATTAGTACTCCTTCGATAAGTCGAATGGTTTATTTGCCACATACAAATACTGATAGCCAATGGGCTCGATTAAACGAACAGACTCAAATCCTGCTTCTCTTAACCAACCGGTCGCCTGCTCATTCGTAATTGGGAAACCTTTTACAGTACTCGTCATCATTGTCATACCCATCAACACGCCATGCGGGTTAAACTTTCTTTCCTTATCTACGAAATAGTCTGCTAAAAGTAATCTTCCACCAGGTTTCAAATAAGTAAATGCACGCTCAATAAGGCTTTTTGCTCCTGCTTCTCCCTCTGTTCTACATACATGACCTAAAACCACTAAATCATATTTGTCGGTTTCGAATTCAAGTTCATGAAAATTACCTGAACGGAACTCACATCGATCTAAAACTTCATGTTCTTGTGTTTTGCGCTTTGCTACTTCTAAAACACCGTCAAAGTCATTGATTACGGCAAACCCATTTGGACATGCCTTAAGAACAGCTATTGACCATGGAGCTCCACCTGCTCCTAAGTCAAGAACAATGGGAGCTGTGAGATTACTGTAACGAATTTTCAAATCAGAACGAGTTGCCGCTCTCAACATCGTCGTGAAAGTACCCTCCACTAGAGGTACATAAAAAGAAGCCGGATCATCATCTATTGGTTTAGCGGGACTACCGTTACGAATTGTTTCAGCTAAAGAAATCCAATTGTCATGAGGTCCTGGAGCTACGGAAATTAGATTTGCCATTGACGCTACTCCATCACTCGTTAAGTAACGTTTGGCAGTGTCATTTAATTCATACACATTCACAAACTGATCTAACATGCCGAGAGCAACTAAAGAATCTAGAAGAGATTGAAGATGTGGTTCTGAGACTTCAAGTTCTTCTGCCAGAACTTCTACTTTGACTGGACCTGTTGAGCTAAGAGTGTCGAAGACATCAAGCTCAATTGCTGCAAGCAAAATGTAATACGAGCCCAAACCTTCGATCACTCCCCAA
>DBFL01000021.1:2722-24748 GCA_002294285.1 Candidatus Neomicrothrix sp. UBA881 | reverse complement strand
GGAAAATTCGACGGGTTGCAAAATCTCAGCGTTGACAGCTCTACTGAGAAATGTGTTATCAATTCCAAAAACGACATCACCCAAAGGGTCGTTTTTTGTCAGAATTGCTGTAGAAATCAATTGCCCTGTATCTCCCATGGATAGTTGCTCAACTGAAATTCCTGTCTTGGCAGTAAATAAATCAAACAGACCCTCTGAGACTGCAAAGGAATCATGCGTCAGAAGAGTAACTGAAGGATTGCTGGTGTTTTCAGTCGAATTTGAGTTTGAACTACCGCAAGCTACTGAGATTAGAAGGAGTTGTGCTAATGCTAATTTCGAAATTTTTTTCACTATTCCTCCGCTGGCATTATCCAGATCAGGTGCTCGGGTCAACTGCCCTCCGTTTCCGGATTCAGTCCTCTCAGCTCGGATGGTCCGAGCTCCCCGTATGACAATTCATATAGTATCGCTTTTAAACAGATTAGTTAATGATTTTCTTAAATAGGAGAAAAATGTCTTTTGATGAAATGAGAGTTTTGGTAACTGGCGGTGGAACAGGAATTGGTAAAGCTTGTGCAGAATCTTTAGCAGAAAGAGGTGCGCTTGTAACA
The DNA here is from genome assembly GCA_002294285.1 of Candidatus Neomicrothrix sp. UBA881. Lineage (GTDB taxonomy): Bacteria > Actinomycetota > Acidimicrobiia > Acidimicrobiales > MedAcidi-G1 > MedAcidi-G1. Next base: position 24,155 of record DBFL01000021.1, on the reverse strand, counting down.
ATTTGTGGAAGGACCTTAGAAAAATTAGAAAAAGCAGTTGACGAAATACGCTCTCTTCACAAGGTGGAAGTCGCACATGTGGTTTGCGATGTCACAAATGAAGAGTCAGTTAAGGAGTGCTTTCTAAAAGCATCAGATTCTTCAGGAAAATTAGGAGGTGTTGTCGCTAATGCAGGCGGAGCAATTGGTTTAGGACTTTATGAGAATTTGGACTCCGATCAATATTTGGACACCTTAAAGTTGAATGTTCTTGGGACTATGCATTGTGTTAAACACTCTCTTCCTTATTTCAAAAAAAATGGAGGTGGATCTTTTGTGGGAATGTCCTCAATCGCATCAACTTTGACCCATCCTTTTTTTGGTGGCTATACAGTTTCAAAAGCTGGCATCGAAACGATGATGAAAAACGCTGCTGACGAATATGGAAAGTTTGGAATCAGATTTAATTCCATCCGCCCAGGTTTTATAGCAACAGAAATGATGGACGTTATACCGCGAGACAGTGAAATCTATAAAAGCTACCTCGAAAACATACCACTAGGTAAGGTTGGGACACCTGAAGACGTTGCAGCGATGGCGCAATTTCTACTAGGGGCCGATTCAAGATGGGTAACTGGCCAGACATTCACTGTAGACGGTGGGCACAGCCTAAGAGCTGGTCCTGACTATTCTGAATTTTTCAGCGATTAAAAATATTTTATTTTTCACCTATCTTTTCACGGGTAGGAACTCGTACGAGTATGTATCCGACTCCAAATAACCCCACGAGGCCAATGAGTATTTTTAAGTAGAGGTTTTGCACTAAGAGGAGTATGGCTAATCCTGAAAAAACTACGATCGAAGTAATTGCAAAAAATTTTGCTTTTTGAGGCATACCTAATCCTTGCCGATAGCTGGAAACAGCTGGTCCAATTTTAGGAAGGCTGAGAAGCCATTTTTCAAAACGCGGATTTGAGATCGAGAACAGCCAGGCAGCAATAATCATAAATACGGTAGTAGGCAATCCAGGAACCACAATTCCAATTGCCCCCAAGAAAACGCATACAAAACCAAGAGCCGTTAAGAAAAATTTCCTTGCTTTACTTATAACTTTTTTTCGACCTGTCATTTAGTCTCTACGGTAAAAGATCTGCTACGTCTATAGCGACGAGAATCGAAAGAAGAATTATTACGCCTACGTTTATCGAGGCAACAACCCACTTCAAATTGTGATCGCTGTTCCAAAATCTACGGATACTCAAAACATTAAAGAAAATTGCAATTAGGCCTATTGGCAGACCTAAGCCAGCGGTTATTCCTCCAGCTACACCAGCGAGTGGCAGTAACCAAGGGAAGACGACATAGGTCAAAGTGCACCTGATGCCGGAAATAACCATTGAAGTTGAAAAAGTTCGACTAGCCGATTGAATCTCAGTGTTCTCAGAAGTTTCTGTACTCATTTTAAAAACCTTTTAAAAAAATGTTAATGGCGAACTCCGATACATAATAACTAGTTGAATTGAGGATAGTTTCTTTTATGGACGGAAGGTAATTTTATGTCACTCTTAATGAAAGATTTTGCAGAAAGTAAAGGCGAGGAATTAGCTCTTGTAGACGATAACGGTTCAGTAAGTTGGAAAGAGCTAGACAATCGGATTAACAGGCTGGTTAATGGTTTCAGGGAATCGGGTCTTGAGCAAGGTGATTCAGTTGCAATTATTGCCGGAAATAGAATGGAGTGGTTCGAAACCTCTTTCGCTTGTGCTCATGCAGGTCTTATATATGTGCCTGTTAATTGGCATTGGATAGCAGATGAGCTTGCTTATGTCTACGAAGACTCTGGTTGTCGAGCAATAATGGTTGGAGAACGATTCCAAGACGAAGTTAGAAAAAGTCTTGATGATCCACGCTCTGAGAATGTTTCTTTAGTCTTGCAAGCTGGAGGCACCCCCATTGAAAACTTTGTTGCCTATGAAGAATTTTTGACAAGCCAATCGGATGAGGAGCCAGAAGACCAACTGCTCGGTGGGCCTATGTTTTACACTTCAGGAACTACAGGTAGACCAAAAGGAGTAAGAAGTGGACTCACAGAAGCTGGGCCTGGAGTAACACCAGATGTTATGCAGCTAGTAGCAGCTGGCTTCGCGGCAATGTTGCCCGTTCCGGGCGTAACAGCTCTTTGTGGACCTGTATACCATTCAGCACAGTGGGCTTTTTCATGGCTTCCAATGATCGCAGGATCATCCGTAGTGATGCAGCACAAATTTGACCCAGCGGGTCTTTTAGAGCTAATTGAAAAACATCAAGCGACAAACGTTCATTTGGTTCCAACTCAATTTAAGAGACTCTTAGATCTACCTGAGAATGCAAGGGGCGAATTTAAAGGAGATTCTCTTGAAACTGTTTTACATGGCGCAGCGCCTTGCCCTCCTAAAATAAAAAAACAAATGATTGACTGGTTCGGAAAAAAAATAACCGAATACTATGGGGCAACTGAAGGCGGGATAATTTCGCTTATCAGTTCTCAGGAATGGATTGACCGCGGAGGGAGTTTAGGTAAACCTCTGGAGACGATTGAGGTAATTGTTGTAGACGAATCTGGAAACCGATGTGATCATGGAGTCGAAGGCACATTATATTTCAGAAACCTAATGGGAACGGATTTTGAATACCATAATGCGCCTGAGAAGACTGAAGCAGCTCACCTTGAGCCTGGTGTTTTCACGTTTGGAGACATTGGGTATTTAGACGAAGATGGTTACTTATGGCTAAGTGATCGAAAAATAGACATGATTATTTCTGGTGGAGTGAATATCTACCCTGCAGAAATAGAGGGTGTACTTGGCGGCCATCCAACAGTTAAAGATGTTGCCGTAATTGGTATACCTGATGAAGAATTTGGCGAGCAAGTTAAAGCTATAGTTGTAGCTGACGAGTCGTGTGAAGATTTGGACTCTTTAGAGAAAGAACTTGTTTCTTACTGCCGTGAAAATTTAGCTGGCTACAAGGCGCCAAAGTCAATTGATTTCCTTAATGAATTACCCAGAACAGGAACAGGAAAAATTCAAAAGCAACCTTTGCGTGAACCATACTGGCAAGACGAAGATAGGCGGATTTAATGACAACTGAAGATCAAAAAATTGAACAATTTTGGGATACACCAACACACGAAGAAATAATCCAAATATCAAATGCACATGTGGAAGCACTGGAAAATGGAAAAGAGGACAGTGTTTGGCAACAAGTTGGAATGCAACACATTGTCCTTACCACCGTCGGTAGACGCTCCGGAAATGAGCATAAAGTAGCATTACCCATTTGGCGAGATGCGAATGGGCATCGATTGGTAGTGGGATCCTTCGCAGGAGCCGATAAAGAACCTGATTGGCTAGCCAATTTAAGAGATAGGACCTCTAATCCAAAAGTGAGAATACAGACTCAAACAGGTGAGTATGAATGTGCGCCTGAAATTATAGAAGGTGAAGAGCGAAATTTACTATGGGAACAACTATGCAACGATCGTGCTTGGTACAACGACTATCAGGCACGGACCGAAAGGCTTATTCCACTGATCAGATTCCCTGAGTAAATTAGGGTCTCCCGGAATGAGAAAATTCGACTTGCACTGTATAGATAGCACCCGCCCCTGCTTCAACTCCGGATTCTGGATCGCTGCTTGCAGTTAGAACGAATAGTGTTCTCCCGTCAGATCCACCCAGCATGCAAGCAAAAGCTCTTTGAGGGAGTTCTATAACATCAGTTATTTCTCCACCTTCAATCACTCTTGCAACTTGCGAGGAAAAAGCATCAGCAAACCAAATTCCGTTTTCAGCATCTAAAGTGCATCCATCCGGTAATCGCCCTGGAGTCTCAGCCCAGATCCGCCTGTCAGCGAGTGTCCCATCTGAAAGGATCGAAAATGCAGAATATTGACAGGCAAATGTTTCCCCGACGATCAATGTGTTGCCGTCGGGTGTAATTACTGAACCGTTCGGGAAATTAAGACTCTCAGCCGCTACCACTGCTTTACCGTCGGGAAAAACAGCTGCAAGGTCAGCCATTTTCGGGTCAACTCCTGACCCATAGTCATAACCAAAGTTACCGACGTATGCAATTCCAGATTCGGAAACAACCATGTCATTGCAATGCCAAGTCGCAATATCAGAAAGATCCGCATGTAAAGAGGTTTCTTGCCCGTTATACCGAATTAATTTACGCTCCAACATTGCTACAACAAGTAAATCACCATTTGGAAGCCATCCGAGTCCAGAAGGCTGCTCGGTGTCTAAATCCAGCACAAGCTCTCTTCGTCCATCAGGGGAAACTGTGTAGACAGAATGTTGAAAGAAATCAGAATACCAAAGCAAACCGTCATGCCATCGGGGTCCCTCACCAAAATCTAATCCGTCAATAAGCAATTCAGGTTTTTGCATATCAGCTCCCATGGAAATAATAACTCACAGTAGCAATAAGTAACTTTGCTTACCGAATCAAACGGTACGATTTAAATGAGGAACAAATGCTTTTTGCCATTCACGCTTTAGATAAAGAAGATTCGCTTGAATTGCGGATGAATACCCGAGAAAGTCATCTTGAGTATTTGAGCAACTCTCCGTTGGTGTATGCGGGACCTCTTCTTGACGAAGATGGAAAAATGTGTGGTTCTTTAATAGTTTTAGACATGGAAGACATCTCAGAGGTAAAACAGTTCGCTTCGAATGATCCTTATTCTCTAGCTGGCCTATTTAAGAGTGTTGAGATACACAGATTTAAAAAAGCCTTCCCGCTTAAAGCAGCTGAGCCTTATGAGTGAATTAGACAGCAAAGCAGAACAAATACGAGAAAAGCAAATATCCAGATTTGAAAATGGTCATTTCGACGCACTTGTTATTGGTGGAGGAATAAATGGGGCAGTTGCAGCATTAGCACTGCGCTCGCACGGAGTTAATGTTGGCCTCTTCGAGAAAAATGACTTTGCTTCTGGAGTAAGTCAAGAGTCCTCAAATTTGGTATGGGGTGGTTTCAAATACTTGGAAAGTTACGAGGTTAAACTTGTTGCAGGGCTCTGCCATTCAAGAAATCGTCTTGCTCGTTCCTATCCGTCTCAACTAACTGAAACGCGTTTCCTGGCAACACTTGACGCATCGTCTCCGTTCGCTCCGTGGTTCGCTTCTATAGGAGCAAATGCATATTGGGCAATTGGGCAATTCGCTACGAAAAGACCCAGATATCGGTCTCCTAGAACTATTAAACGCCTTGAACCTTCAATCGAAATAGATTCGCTTCTCGGGGGCATTGAATACTCTGACTACCTGTTAATCGAAAACGACTCTAGATTTGTTATTCAAATGCTAGTTGATGCTGAGGAGCGAGGTGCAGCAGTAAGTAATTACACGACCGTTATTGAAGCTGAACGCGTTTCGCAAAAATGGAAATTAAAAGTCCGAGATCAAATTTTAGGAAAAGAATTCGAAGTATCTTCTGATGTTCTCGTAAATGCCGCTGGTCCAGAAATAAAAGAAATATCTGAGATGACTAAAACTGAAACAGAGAGTCACCTCGTTTTTTCAAAAGGTGTTCATTTGGTAGTTCCTAAAGTAACCGACTCGGGTAGGATTCTCGCATTTTTTGATGAAACTCAACGCCTCTTTTATGTGATACCAATGGGTAAATGTTCGGTTATTGGGACAACAGATGAAAGAGTTGAGAAACCTGAAGTTTCAGTCGAGGGTGCTGACATTGAATTCCTGCTGCAAGAAGCCAACAGAAAACTCTCTCTTTCAAGACCTCTTTTGAAAGAGGACATAATTGCAGAAAGAGTTGGGGTTAGACCGCTTGTGATAGCAAAAGGGGGAGTAGATCAAGACAAGGATTGGACAGAGCTGTCTCGAAAACACATTGTTGAGGTCAATCGTAAAGATCGAGTTATTTCCATTCTTGGAGGAAAACTTTCAGATTGTTTAAACGTCGGAGAAGAAGTTGTCGACGGACTAGACGATCTTGGTTATAAAACCGTAAAACCTTCAAGTAGGTGGTACGGCGAACCATCTGCTGCAGAGAAGTCGATTTTTTTTCATAAAGCTAAAGAAATTGTTACTGAAAAAGATTCGATTGAAAAATTGTGGAGAAGACACGGATCTCGGTCGCACGAGATTTTGAAGAAAATTGAAACAACTCCGACAGATGGTAAAAATTTCAGTGAAATTATTGATTACTGTCCGGCAGAAATTTCAGTGATGAAAGATTACGAGTTTATTTTCACGCTTGAAGATTTCATGCGCAGGAGAAGTCTTCTTGGTCAGACGATTCATCCAGAAGAATTGATGCAAGACGATGGTTTCAAAAATCTTAAAAAATGTCTTTTCGATTGATTTAAACTTTAATTTCGCTCTTCTTTCTGCCAAGTTGCCAGCGGGTTGCGAATCCACCGGTTTAAAGAGTGAGCGATTTGACCTGATCGCGCTGTAATCGGCACAAAAAGAGATTGCTTTTTGACTGGAACAGCCTCTTTAACATAAGTGCGATAAGAGAGGTAGAGACCCAGACAAATGAGGACGAGTCCATTTAGGACAAAATATGAAGAAGGATTAAAACTACCTAAAACGAAACCAATGGATAGAGGTGCAATTACTGAGCCAATGCTGCTGGCGACCACCAAGGTAGAGGAAGCTGAAACACGTTTTTCGGTTGGAACCCAGTCATTCGCGAGAGCGGCAAACAAACCATATAAGGGAAATACAAAAGCTCCAAAAGCAAAATTAAGAAGAATTTGCAAGTCGCTGGTGGTCGTAGTGATGGTTTGCAAAAAACAGATTAAGACTGAAACAAGAATGGATAAGAGAATAATTCGTCTGCGAGGGAAAATGTCTGAAAGGCGACCTATCGGAATTTGGAGGACTATAGCTCCCGCTAAACCTGCGCCAACGAAAATAGTTGATTTACTCGGAGACATTCCGGCCTTGAGCGCGTAAACCAAAGCCATACTGGACATTCCAGCTTGAACAAAAGAAGCAAGAGTGGTTCCGATTAAAGCAGAAGGTACAAGTTTGTAAAGTTCACGAAAAGGCATTGAGGAAGTAGTAGGTGGCGGAGGGTTTGAAGAAGCAGAAAGCGTCATGGGTACTATTGCGAGTGATAGAAGAACAGAGGCGAGGATGAACATTTTGAATCCCTCGGCCTGACCCAGGTTTGCCAGAAGCTGCCCGCCTGCAGTACCACCTAGCATGACCACCATGTAGCTTCCTAAAATTTGACCTCGATTTTCATTCGAAGCACGATCATTCAACCAACTTTCTAGAACAACAAAGATAGTTGCGTTGCATACGCCTCCAAGCAGGTAAATAAAACACCACGTCACTGGTGTGACAAAAGTTGCATTAATGAGAACAGCGATAGAAGCCAGAGAAGCCATTGCTGAGAAAACTCTTATGTGACCAACGGTAGCTAAACTTTTTGGTGCAAATTTTGCACCAAAAAGATAGCCAGAAAAATGGAATGCCATCACTAGACCCATTACTGAAGGTGAGAACCCCTCGGTTTCACCACGTACAGGTAGTAAAACCCGTTGAATTCCATTTCCAACTTGAATAAAAGCGAAAGATAAAAACAACGCCCAAACGCCTAAGAGGGTTTTAACCGTTGGATTTTTTAAGTGCGGAGTCGTCATTAGATCTGACGTATTCCATTGCCTAGGTAAGAAGGACGTGGAATGGTCGACTGTAGGTCGAAAAGCTCCTTAACGTTTTTAGCGACCGGATCTCTTATTTCCGAGACTCCAGGTGTTCCGTTAATTTTCGTTACATGCAGAAGCACTGCTTCTTGTGTTGCTACAGGAGAAGATTGATTATCGAGAAAAAGTCCATGATGGAGATGAATACGTTTCGAATCAAATCCGGTCAATAGTGTCTCTGTGTATATTTGTGAGCCTTCTTTGACTTCTTCTAAAAAGCGTATTTGAGCCTCGACCGTGTAGAAAGTTCCACTCGCCTCACGGTAGTCGGCATCAAAGCCAAGGTGTAGTAAAAGTTCATCAGAAGCCTCAGCGAAAGCGACACCGTAGTAACCCTCTGTCATGTGGGCGTTGTAATCAATCCATGTATCAGGGACTGTTGTTTTCCAAATTTTAAGAGCTTCTGTGTTCATTGTTCAAGGTTAATTTCGAAAGTAAAAGACTGGAGCAATCTAGACTTATATTCTCTTTAGGTCAACAAAATAAAAGACATGACTGCGCAGTTCTAAGCATAGTTAACATAGATGGCCTATTCTTTCTGTATGGATAAAAATGAAATGTCAGGATTACACATTGTGGAGCATCCGCTAGTTCAACACAAGCTGACTCAGATGCGGCAAAAAGATACTACAAGTCAAGTCTTTAGAACTTTATTGAATGAGATAAGTCTCCTCCTCGCCTATGAAGTGACCAGAGAATTGCCAATTAAAGAACTAGAAATAGAAACCCCCTTAGTTAAAACCAAGATGCCCTACTTGAGCGAGATGCCTTCTGTGGTTTCAATCTTACGCGCCGGAAACGGTCTACTCGAAGGAGTTCTACAAGTTATCCCTAATGCAAGAGTGGGACATGTTGGTTTGTATCGTGACCATGAAACCCTCGAAGCAGTCGAGTACTACTGCAAATTCCCACCATTAAATGGTGGAATGACCATAGTGGTGGATCCAATGCTAGCGACAGGGAATTCTGCCTGTGCAGCACTAACGAGAGTTAAAGAAGAAAACCCAGCCTCTGTAAGGTTTTTATGCCTCTTGGCTGCACCTGAAGGTGTAAAGGCGTTAAACACTGAACATCCTGATGTAGAAATATGGACTGCTTCATTGGATGAAAGATTAAACGAGAAGGGATACATACTGCCAGGTTTAGGCGATGCTGGTGACCGTATCTATGGAACCACTTAGACGAAAAAGAAGAATTTTTACTTTTGTTTTGATAGGGGCACTATTTTTCACAGGAATGTCCTCTCTTTCACTCAATTCCGTCTCAGGGTCAGAGGTAGATAAAACTATCTATTTGACATTCGATGACGGACCACATCCAATTTTCACACCATTGCTATTGTCTCTTCTCGAAGAACACGGAGTTAAAGCGACTTTTTTTCCTATTGGTCACAGACTAGAAGAACGATGGCTAAGCGATGACTTGAATGACCTACTGAATCGAGGTCACCTCCTGGGGAATCATTCATGGACGCATAGAGAATTGACCAAGCAGACTCAAGATGACCTGTATTACCAACTAAACACTCCCTCTGAACTTATTGAAAACATGACAGGCTTTAGGCCTAATTGTTTCAGGGCACCGTTTGGTGACAGAAATTACAAAGTATTGAATGCAGCTGAGGAACTAGGCATGAAACATGTCGATTGGAGTATAGATCCTCAAGAATGGCGTGAACCTAAAATCGAAGAAGCGATGGAGCACATATCTGAACGGTATGAAGATGGCGCAATACTACTTCTGCATGATCGAACATTTTTATCTCTTCCGATACTTAAAGAAGTTTTAGAGCGTTTTCCCAGCAGTGAATGGAGTTATAAAACCATTCCTGAATGCATGGTGAATGAAGAAAAAAAAGTTCGGTCTTCTACACGAGAAAAAGGCGACATTCCGATAGGTAATGTGAAGAATGTATTTAAAATTGATGAAACTTTAAGAGTCTCAGGCTGGGCTTATGACCCAGATGCACCAAATGGAGGTCTCAAAATAAAACATTCTGGAAAGACCGGTGAAGTTAAATCACTGGGGCAAACTAACTTGAATCACGAATTCAGCTTTGACATCTCAGATTTTGATGTAGATACTCCTGTGTGTCTATGGATAGAAAATGAAGGCCTTGCTCGTCATAACACTTTTTTAGGGTGCCACAATGCAACTTTCGGATAAAGATAAAAAGGATCTGCAGAAATCTTTTCGAAATTTAACGGCTTTTACTTCTCTGCTGGCGAAAGTGACTGTAGAAGATCTACCAGAGGAGGTAACAGGGCCAACAATATATGCTGCAAATCATCGAAGCCTCGCAGATTTGTTAATAGCAGGACCAACTTTCCTGCATTGGGGAACACCTATACGTGCTTTGGTCGCAGCTTCATATTTTAAGCATCCTGTTATAGGCCCCCTGTTAAGAGCTCTTAAATGTATACCGGTAAGCGGATTGGATGCAATAGACGAGGCAGCTAAGGCACTGGAAGATGGCTGGTCAGTAGCGATCATGCCGGAGGGTAGGGTAGTCCCGAAAGACGAGTGGGAAGAAGAAGGGGTTGGCAAAGGACACATAGGAATAGGCAAGCTTGCAAAAGAAACAAATTTTCCGGTAGTTGTTTCAGGAGCTAGTGGAAGTGAATTGCTTTGGCCTAGAGGAAATTATCTCCCTTATTTCAAACCTTGGAAACGGCAGGAAGTTTCCTTGTGTTGCGAATATTTGGGAGCAGTGAACGAAGAAACCTTTCGCGATTCCACAGATGAGATTATGGAAGGGGTAAGACGCTGCGTTTTACGAGCTGAAAAGCAGACAGGGATAGAACGGTAGAAATCAGAAATGATAGGGAAAAGATGAAAAGTCTCTTTCTCTTTTTTCAAGGAAAGCCTCTCTACCTTCTGCCGCTTCATCAGTCGAATAGGCAAGTCGTGTTGCTTCTCCTGCAAAGATTTGCTGACCAACCAAGCCATCGTCAATCAAATTAAAAGAGAATTTCAACATGCGGATTGCCGTCGGACTTTTAGAATTTATTTCAGCAGCCCATTCAAGTGCTTCTTTTTCGAGATGTTTATGGTCAACGACTTTGTTAACCATCCCCATACGAAATGCCTCTTCTGCATCATAAGCCCGACCTAGGAAAAAAATTTCACGAGCTGCTTTTTGCCCCACTTGTCTTGCGAGATATGCCGAACCATAACCTCCATCAAAACTAGCAACATCAGCATCAGTTTGTTTAAAGCGTGCGTGCTCTCGACTTGCAAGTGTCAGGTCTGCAACAACATGCAGACTGTGACCTCCACCAGCAGCCCACCCAGACACTACTGCAATTACAACTTTTGGCATAAAACGAATCAGCCGCTGGACTTCAAGAATGTGTAGTCTTCCGGTTGTTGATGAAGGGTTGCTTTCCTCAGCGTATTCATAACCATCTTTTCCACGAATTCTTTGATCACCTCCCGAACAAAAAGACCACCCTCCATCTTTTTTGGAAGGGCCGTTACCGGTAAGGAGTACAGAACCAACGTCGGTAGTCATTCTTGCATGATCCAAAGCAGAGTAAAGTTCATCAACAGTTTTTGGCCGAAAAGCATTCCTTACCTCAGGTCTATTAATAGCAATTCGTACCGTTCCATGTTCTTTGGAACGGTGGTAGGTAATGTCAGAAAAATTGAAACCATCGACCTGCTGCCATTGGCTTTCTTCAAAAATTTCTGAAATATTAGTTTCGTTACTATTCACAAGAGTCTCATTGTACTATCAGCGTAGAAGTGACACTGCTTTTTATTAACTACTTTGGTTTTAGAGAGAGGAATCATGGAGAAATTTGAAGGCGTAATTGGTAGGACGTATGAAGAGTCGACACCTTGGTGGCCAGAAATAAAGCAACCGCCTGAAGAAAGCCCAAATATTGTTGTACTTGTTCTTGATGACACCGGATTTGCACATCTTGGGTGTTACGGCTCTTCAATCGATACGCCTAATATGGATCAATTAGCGCGTGAAGGCTTACAATTTACGAATTTCCACACAACCGCTCTCTGTTCTCCGACCCGTGCATGTCTATTGACTGGTAGAAACCATCACACAGTCGGGATGCGCGCTGTGTCAAACATGAGAAGTGGATTTCCTCACTTGCGTGGACGCGTAACCAAACATGCAGCGAATCTTGCCGAGATCCTAAACAACGAAGGATACGGAACATTTTGTGTAGGGAAATGGCACCTAACGCCGATGGAAGAAACTTCCGGTGCAGGCCCTTTTGATTATTGGCCTACTCAGAGCGGTTTTGATAGATTTTATGGATTTTTACAAGGAGAGACTGATCAATTCCAACCTGAGCTGACTCGCGACAATCATCACATTGAAAGACCACATGAGAAGAAGGATTACCATTTAAGTGAAGATTTAGTTGAAAAAGCCTGTGAGCTTATCAATGACTCAAAATCGATATACCCAGACCGCCCATTTTTCCTCTACCTGTCATTCGGCGCTACCCATGCTCCGCATCAAGCTCCAGAAAAATACCTTGAGAAATATAAAGGCAAATTCGATGATGGATGGGATGAAGTTAGAAACAATTGGTTCGAAAAACAAAAAGAACTACGTGTAATTCCAGAAGACACCGTATTGGCAGACAGAAACCCTGGAGTTGAACCTTGGGAATCATTGAGCGACAACCAACAGACTTTTGCATGCCGACTACAAGAAGCTTTCGCTGCGATGCTAGATCATACAGACGAACAAATAGGGGTATTGCTGGAACACCTAGAAGCTATGAATCTGAAAGAAAACACGATAGTAATTCTTCTTTCTGACAATGGAGCCAGTCAAGAAGGAGGTCCAAGCGGGTTATTAGATGAAATGAAATACTTCAACATGGTTCCCGAAGATGTTGATCAGGCAGTCGAAAAGTTGGATGATATCGGTGGTCCTAAATCACATACAAACTACCCATGGGGATGGGCACAAGCAGGTAATTGTCCAATGAGGTGGTACAAACAGACGACACATGGGGGAGGGGTACGAGATCCTTTCATTATTCGATGGCCAAAAGGAATTGATAATCCAGGCGGAAAACGAGATCAGTTCCACCACATTACGGACGTCATGCCAACTCTTCTAGAAATATTGGATATCAGCCCTCCAGAGGTTTTTAACGGAAAAGAACAAATTGAAGTCGCTGGCACAAGCTTTGCATATGTACTCAATTCAGAAAATGAGCCAACACGTAAAAATGTCCAGTATTTCGAAATGTTTGGAAATAGGGCTTTATGGAGTGATGGATGGAAAGCAGTTTCAAGGCATGAATTCAGAAAAGATTACGACGAGGAGGACTGGGAGCTATTCCATTTAGATAACGACATCTCAGAAACTAACAATCTTGCCGAAACGGAACCTGAGCGACTTAAGGAAATGATAGATAAGTGGTGGAGAGAGGCGGAAAAATACGGTGTTCTTCCACTGGATGACAGAACACTCGAATTGTTTCGGAGTTCAACTGGCAAGGGATCGGCTCATGCTAAACGAACTTATGTTTATAGACATCCAATTTCTCACATGCCCGCGGGTGTTGCTGCCAACATGGGTAATCGTTCTTTTGTTATCGAGGCTGCAATCAATAGACAAGCAAATGAAAATGGAGTTCTTTTAGCTATAGGAGGAGCAAATGTCGGCCTCTCACTTTTTATAAAAGATCAGCGCCTTATGTTTGATTACAACATTTTTTACGATCATAAAATTTTAGTGAGTGATCAAATCGTTCCGGAAGGAGACGTAAGGGTTGGTGTTCACCTTAAGCGTGAAGATCCCGGCGGAGAAGCGACCTTGTTAATTGATGACAAACAAGTAGGCAAAATGGACCTTCCGTTTATCATAAGAATTTTAGGCAGCACAGGAATGGATATAGGAAGAGACTCGTTGTCTCCAGTATCGGAAGAATACGATGGAGCATTTCCCTTCGAAGGAGAAATCAGTCAAGTGGCAGTTCATTTAGCTGAGAGAGATAACACTTTAGAGCAATCGCTTTACGCTATGAGAGCCGAATTAGCCATGGAATAGTCAAGCCTCTGGTTTGATTTCCTCGAGCGCACCACTACTTAGAAGTGATTCAAATTTCGTAGGATCCATTTTCAATTCATTTAAACAAATTTCTTTAGTGTGTTCACCTATAAGGGGAGCGCGGGTTATAACAGGAGCAGACATTTCTGACCCCTGTATACAAGCCCCGTCTAAAACGATTTCACCAACTTCTCCCAACTGTTCAACCTTCGGTAGAAATCCACGCTCAAGTAAATGTTTATCATCTAACTGCTCAGCGGCATTTAAAACACGCCCAGCTGGGATGCCGACCTCCTGACACAACTGCTCAACCTTTTCTGAAGGCAATGAACTAGTCCAATTGGAGACAATAAGGTTGAGCGACTCTCTGTTGTTTTTCCTGTCAGCACCTAGTGCATTTTCTTCAATCAATCCTTCAGAAATTCCCATAAGGTTTGCTAACTCCACCCACTCTTTATCATCCCTTATGCAGATAACACACCACGATTCATCCCCTTCACAAGGAAACGGACCCCATGGAGCGCCACGTTCAGAATCATTTCCTTGTGGTTTGACAGAATTAGGTTGAATAGCTTCTTTAAAGAACAGATCACCAAGAGTCGCGATAAGAACCTCAACTTGAGCTACTTCTATATGCCTACCGGACCCTCCACGATTCTTATCGACGAGAGCTGCTAAAGCAAAAACCGCACAAAGTCGACCAGCAAGGTGGTCCGGATGAATAGCAGTTGTACCAGGCGGCGGCTCGCCCTCTTTAAAAGACCATAGCCAGGACAAGCCGCTTACAGTTTGAATCGTTGGGCCATAACCATTCCAGTCAGCAAATTCGCCTCTACTGCCCATTAACTGGCTACTCACCATAATCGCGTCAGGATTTATTTCAGACAAGCGCTCATACCCGAGGCCCAATGCGTCCATAGTTCCAGTTGAATTATTTTCAATTATCACGTCCGCTGTCTTAATCAATTCAAGTACTACATCTCGAGCTTCTTCATTTTTTAAATTCGCCCCAAAAGCCCGTTTTGTACGATTCGAAGAAGCAAATGAAGCTGTCATGGTTCCGCCGAGCACAATTCGAATAAAATCGGGGTATTGCCAACTTTCAACTTTTATGACATCAGCACCGTACTCGGCGAGCATTCGACCACATTCGACCCCAACTCCGCCATGACCGAAGTCGACAACTCTCAAACCCTCTAGTGGTAAAGAAGCTTCTGCTGGTGGAGTAATCGGAGCCGGAAAGGAATCGTTTGCAAAATGTGCTGAATCTTCTCCTATCTCCGGCGATGGAAATCGGTAACCAACACGCCTTCCATCGACCTCGGCAAAGCCGCACATCAAAGGACCAGTAAGCCCTTTCGAAATTTCCAAAGTCTGAAATGTACCTCTTGACTTATAGTGAGGGTTAACTAGAACATCGCTTGGTTTGAGCATCGGAGTCGCTATAACTCCACGGTTTTGAGCCTCGACACACCCCTGCACCATCTCTTTGTTTTTCCAATGCTCCCAGAAAAGCGGATTAATGACATCTAGGTTGAGGTAGCGGTTAATCGTACTCTCCCAATATTCATCAGCAAAACTCTCTGGCGATCCCATCCATTCCCATAAAGCTTTCCATTGTCTTGGAGCCAAAATAACTTGTCTAACGAAACCGTCTTTGCATGGTATATGAGGATAAAGAGGGCTATCACCAGCACGTATGAGCGAAGCAGGTGCACCGGAAATCTCACTAGCGGACGCATTTGGAATTCCCCACGTATTCATCTGAGCAAGCGCCTCGACGGCAGATACGTCGATGTGTTGACCTTTACCAATGCGATCACGGTGCAGAAGCCCAAGAAGTGCAGAATATGCACCGACCACACCCAGTGTGTCATAGGCAACTGAACCTGGAGCTAGCAATGGCGGCTTCTCAATTACTCCAGAAACCGACAACCATCCAGAGCGGGCAAAAACAACGTCATCTGTAGCGGCATATCCGGAGTCAGGACCAGTCTGACCGAAGTCAGTCAGAGAGACAATCACTAGAGAACTGTTCTCCTGTAATAGACGTTCAGGTGAGATTCCAAGCTCAGAAAGAGTTCCAGGCAAAAAACTTTCAATAAGTACATCACTTTCGCGAGCCAACGAAAGAAGATCTTCTACTCCCGATTCTTCATTAAGATCCAATACACAAGACCGTTTATTGAAATTACGGTAAGCAAAATAAAGAGAAGTTCCATCAGGAGCAAAGGGACCCAAAGAGCGTGAAATGGAACCTCCTGAAGGTTCAATTTTTAAAACATCAGCTCCGAAATCACCCAGTATTCTTCCACACAACTCGCCCTTCTCATCTGTTAAATCGAGCACTCTCAGATTACTTAGAGGAGAGAAAGTATTTTTTACAGCATTTTCCACATAAAGCATAGTAATTGCGGTTTTTAAATAAGTCGACGTGGATACAAGGCTTCTGACTGTATAGAGCCCTGTCTTCAGGCTAAAGTGCGAGAGTGAAGAAAGGACTCCGTTATTTACTCTCAGTCTCACTCATTTCTATTCCGTTTCTAATAAATGGAGGAAATGCATTTGGTGAAACTGAATCCATTCGTGATGCAAGAGAAAAAAAACAGGACGCTTCAAATCGTCGTGCAGATGCTGCTGCTGTTCTAAAACTCGCCGAAGCTGACGATGCTGCAGTTGTAGATGCGTTAAACGCCTTAGACAATGCTGTTGCCATGGAAGAGGCCAAAATCGAAGCAGCGCGTCAAGCAATCGAAGCAGCAGAAGCAGAGGCCACTCTTCGTTGGGTTGAAACGGATCAGGTGGTCAAAGGTATTGAAGATCTTAGGAAACGGCTACGTGAACTAGCGGTAGACGTTTATGTTTCCAGTATGAACCCAAGTGATTTTTTTGAATCAGACGACATTTCAAGCGCAGTGAGGAAGTCAGCAATTCTTAGTGCAGTCTCAGGTGATCAAGGCGACCTGGTGGATCAGCTACGAGCCTTAGAAGCAGATAAAGAAATAATAGCTATTTCAGCGGACCGAGCGATAAAAGATGCTGAAAGAAATCAACGTGAAATTGAAGCTTCATTGTTGGTTCTCGAAAGCCGAATCATTGAACGTGAGAGCACAAGAGAAGAAGTTCAAGAACGAATCAAGGCTGCCGAGGCTGAAGTGGCGGAATGGAAACGTGAACAGTATCTAATGGCGATATTGATAGACAATCTGATCGCTGAGGAACTTCGAAAGTCAGCACCCGATTTGACGAAAGAATCAGGTCAGGGATTCATACTACCAATCGACAAGAGCAGCAAAATCACATCACCATTCGGCATGCGAACACATCCTATTTTGGGCGTAAGACGAATGCACAACGGAACAGATTTTGACTGCGTTAAAAATCAACCAATTTGGGCAGCTAAAAAAGGAAAGGTCATTTTTGCTGGAACAAAAGGTTACTACGGTAAAACTGTCATATTGGAGCACGAAGGACCAGTATTGACCTTATACGCTCACCTCAATGAGTTGCTTGTATCAGATGGGATGGAAGTGGAAACTGGTGACCTCATAGGAAAATGTGGGACTACAGGACGTTCGACTGGCAATCATCTCCATTTCGAGGTTCGGACGGGTGGCGAACCAAAAGATCCAATGATTGTTCTGCCAAAAAATTAGGAGACAAATGAAAACAGGCATAACAAAAATCGGTGTTGCAGGAGCTGGAGTAATGGGTTCTGGAATTGCACAAGTTATGGCTATATCCGGGTGCGAGGTTGTATGTCTAGATATAGACGCATCCGTCTTAAAATCTGCCAATGAGAATATTGAGAAGGGAAGTTTTGGACTTGCCAGCGCTGTGGAGAAAGGAAAATTAACTCAAGAAGAAGCTGAAAGTGCCTTATCTAAGATTACTTTCACTGAAGACGGGGACGAATTAAATAACGCAGATGTATTAATAGAAGCTATTCCTGAACGATTTGATCTGAAAGTATCGTTTTGGAAAGAATTTGATAAAACAGCATCTGAGTCAACTATCTTTGCTTCAAATTCAAGCGGCTTTCCCATATCAGCGATGGCAGCAGCAACTGATCGAGCCGACCGTTTCATAGGATGGCATTGGGCCTCACCTGCTCCAGTAATGAAGCTTGCTGAAATTGTTCGCGGACCAGCTACTTCACAGGAAACAGTTGACAAAGTGGTTTCACTCGCTGAATCCGCTGGAAAAAATCCTGTAGTAATAGGGGACAGTGACACCAAGTGGGGCTACGTAACTAACCGTGTCTATTTTGCGATGATTGAAGAAGCGTTAGCTGTAGTGAATCAAGGAATTGCCACTCGCGAAGAAATAGACCAGCTGATGACTGATTGTTTCCGATGGCCCTCAGGTCCTTTTGGTATGACTAGAGGTGCGACCTCGGGTTGGAAATAAAAAGATGAAAGCAGCGTTACATGCAAAGATTGGGTCACCTTTAGTTATTGAGACTGGTATTGAAATATCTGGACCTAAAGAGGGTCAGATATTAATCAAAACGGAATATTGTGGGATTTGTCATTCAGATTTAAGTGTTATGGAATCATTAGATTTGACTCCAATGATCCTCGGTCATGAAGCAGCCGGAATTGTAGAGGCAGTCGGAAAAGATGTCGCTTCAGTAAGTGTGGGTGACAGTGTGCTTATGAGCCCCATCGGTCCATGTGGAAGTTGCGTCATGTGTGAAAATAAGCGACACACCTTGTGCGAAAGAGGACAGTCGTTTGTTTTTGGAACGTTTCCAGATGGGACGACTCCATTTAGCTTAAACGGTTCACCTGTCTACCAGGGACTGGGAGTGGGTGGATTTGCTGAGTACACAGTTTTGGAAGAACGAAATGTTGTCCGGATCGAAAACGGTCTACCTTTGGAGACTCTTTGTTTGCTGGGTTGCGGAGTCCAGACAGGGTTGGGTTCTGTTCTGAATACAGCAAAAGTAACCCCTGGTTCAACTGTTTTAGTTATGGGGCTCGGGGGAGTGGGACTTTCAATAGTGCAAGGCGCGCGTATCGCTCAGGCTGAAAAAATTATCGTCTCAGATCCAGTTGAGGATAGACGTTCTAAAGCCACTCAGTTAGGTGCTACTAATACTATTGACCCAACTTCAAGTGACCTTCTGGGTGAAATCTTTGAATTAACAGATGGCGCCGGTGTCGATTTTTCATTTGATGCGGTGGGTAATTCTGACCTGATAGCTATGGGTTTAGCAGCAAATAAGTCTGGTGGTCTTACTGTGATAGTTGGTGCACCACCTCCTGAAGAGGAACTGAAACTCCCATCTGCCTTACACTTAATGATGACTGAAAAGCGTCTAATTGGATCTCTACTAGGTTCGTGCGATGCTCAAAAAGATATTCCTGCGTTTGTTGAGTATTGGAAAAATGGATCATTAGATCTAGAAAGCATGATCAGCCACAAATACACGCTTGATGAAGTGAATTCAGGGTTTGATGCACTGAAAGAGTCAAGTGGAGTTCGTAGTGTCATTAAAATCCATGAAAAATAACCTCTCCTTACAGAAAAATAGTCATTATTTACTCACTTTATTCACTGCATTAGCGGCAGTTTTATTCTCTTTACAGGTTGCACAAAAAGAAATTCTGTGGGGTGAAATAGGAATGAGCAAGTGGATGTATGAAAACACACCGAGTTTTATAGATTTTTTAGGCGATGTAATCGATGCTCCTATAACTGATATAGGAGCCCCATTGCTTTTTATCGGAATTTCTACACTCGTTTATTGGCGTTGGGGACGTTACGCGACAGTTGGGATTTTATTAGCAGGAAGCATGACTGGATTGACACGACTATCTGACGTTGTGGAAAGATCAGGTCCTAATAAAGACTTTATTTACAATGAATCAAAATACTATTTTGGTGAGGGTGGTTATCCTAGTGGTCACATTGTTTACGCTGTGATGATTTTTGGAATGCTTGCATATCTGTCTAGAGATCACGCTTCACCTCGAATTAGTCGAGTGGTGAAATCATTCATGGTCTTTTTGATCTTGCTTAACATTTGGACGAGGATAAGCGGACTTCATCACTGGCCAGCTGACGTGGCGGGAGGGATTCTGATGTCATTACCAGCTTTGATGGTAGTGATATGGATTTATCACCGCGTTCCTTCAATGCTCCAAAAAACTCCTAGATTGCATGCGTTAGTTTTTAAAAACTAGCTGACAAAGGCAGAAGCAAAAACTAAGGAAACTATGGTCATTACTTTTATAAGAATGTTCATAGAAGGTCCGGAGGTGTCCTTAAATGGATCACCAACAGTATCTCCGACAACCGCTGCTTTATGAGGCTCCGATCCTTTCCCGCCTAGTTCTCCACTCTCGATGTATTTTTTGGCGTTGTCCCAAGCTCCGCCAGCATTTGCCATAAAGATCGCTAGACAGAAACCTGCTACTAGAGCACCCGCTAAGAATCCACCAAGAGAATCAATGCTTACAAAACCTAAAATCAAAGGAATAAGAACGGCGAGGATACCTGGTGCGAGCATTTCACGCAGAGAAGCTGAAGTTGAAATCGCTACACAGCGAGCGGAGTCAGGAATAACCCCCTCAGCTCCTTCTCGAAGACCTGGTATTTCACGGAACTGCCTGCGTACTTCTTCGATCATTTTTTGGGCAGCACGTCCCACTGCGTCAATGGTCAGAGCAGCAAATAGAAATGGAAGCATAGCTCCCAGGAAAAGACCGATAAACACTTCCACCTGTCCGATATCCAGAGAGAGTGAACCCCCGGCTTCGGTGACAGCGAACTCAAAACTCTTAAACAGAGCCAGTGCGGTAAGAGCAGCAGACCCAACCGCAAAACCTTTAGCGACTGCAGCTGTCGTGTTGCCCAAGGAATCAAGAGCGTCAGTAACTTCACGAACTTCCGGTCCCAATTCAGCCATTTCGGCTATTCCACCTGCATTGTCAGCGATGGGACCATAGGCATCCACCGAGACTACGACACCTAAAGTCGCGAGCATTCCAATTGCAGCTACAGCGATTCCATAGATCCCTCCATCGAGGGCTCCGATAGAGTCAAATGCTATTTCTCCACCCCAATATGCGACTGCTATTCCAATTCCCAACAGTGCGACGGAAGCAGCAACTGAAATCATACCGGCCGAAATTCCGCCGAGTATCGTAGTTGCAGGCCCAGTCTGGGATTGGTCGGCGATTTTCTTAACTGGCGAAAAGTGGTCAGAGGTATAAAACTCTGCTGTTTTACCCAAAGCCCATCCGACAAGAAGGCCTCCTACAACTGAAATTGCCAATCCAATAGGATTGTCGAAAGCATCGTTGTCTCCAAAGAGCCAAAATGATATGCCAATAGTTGCCAGAACAGTAAGAAACATGGCGACATTAGTTCCAAGATGAAGAGCACGACTTAAAGCTCTGCTATCAGTTGAATCTCCACCTCTTACAAGAAACGATCCGATAATCGAGGTAAGCATCCCTGCAAAAGCAATAGCTAGAGGAAACATCAATAAGGAGATGTTTGTAGATATAGTTGCGTGTTCTGCTCCTAGTCCTAGAGCGAAAGCGACCAAAGAGATAGGGGCAATGATAGAACCGGCGTAACTTTCAAATAGATCCGCACCCATACCGGCAACGTCACCTACATTGTCACCGACATTGTCAGCAATAGTTGCAGGATTTCTTGGATCATCTTCCGGA
>DBFL01000021.1:0-2392 GCA_002294285.1 Candidatus Neomicrothrix sp. UBA881 | reverse complement strand
TCTACTTTTCCAACTAAATCTGCTCCAACGTCGGCTGCTTTTGTGTATATGCCGCCTCCCACGCGTGAAAATAGAGCTATTGAGGAAGCGCCTAATCCATATGCTGTAACCACTTCAAAAGCATCGTTTACTTCAGCAACTAGAACGAAGATTATGTACACAAGAGCGAGCCCGCCTAGAGCTAGCCCAGCAACCGAAAATCCCATCACAGCACCACCGCGAAAAGCAATTGGTAACGCTTTTGCTGGGCCATCCTGTGCCGCATTAGCAGTCCTGGCATTCGCCATAGTGGCAACCGTCATTCCGGCATAACCAGCTGTTGCTGAAAGAACAGCTCCGATTATGTAAGTAAGCGAAGCAGCAGGAGCTATCAGTATTCCTATCAGAATTGCCATAACTGCAACGAAAATCGAGACCCAAGAATATTCCTGTCGTAAAAAAGCACGTGCTCCTTTTTCGATTTCATTCATAAGAAAAATCATTCGATCATTTCCGGGTGAAGCTGTTTTAACATTCGTGTAAAAATAGCCAGCAAGCAGTAAAGCTAATAAAGCAGATGAAAGTGCTAGATATGGTATTGCTTCCAAAGGGTTATCTCCTCATGGTTATGTTTTGTGACTTGTACCCACAAAATAGATGAATTGTATGGCTAATAATAGCCAAAACGACGGTATTAAGTGTGATGCGGGCTTCCAACCTCAGTGGCATATTTAACTTGCTAAATAATCAAAATAGTGGCACAAAGTAGAAAGATCGGCGACGCTTAAAGTATGAAAAGACGGGATCTTCGTCAAAAAATTCTAGGAATCCGCAGAGCCATGCCTCCATCAACGGTTAAAGATGTCTCAAAGGAAGTCTGTGATGCAGTCAAGAATCTTGACTCATTCAAAAATGCGAGGACAGTAGCCTCATACATATCATGCAATGGAGAAGTTGACCCTATATTTCTTGAGTCGGATAAGAGTAAGATTTTTACTTTCCCAGTGGTCCAAGAAGACGGAACGCTTATATTCGTTGAACCAAACGGAGATTTCAGAAGGGGAAGTTTCGGAATACCCGAGCCAGAAAAGGGAATTGAGATTGAAATTTCTCAAATAGACATTGTCCTAGTTCCGCTAGTTGCAGCTGACAGTGAAGGAAACCGGTTGGGTCATGGAGGTGGTTACTATGACAAAACCTTTGCTATTGAAAGAAATTCCAAAAGACCACTTTTGGTGGGATTAGCCCATGATTTTCAAATTGTAGAAAAGCTAGAAGTCAATTCTTGGGACGTTCCAATGGACCTCCTTATAACTCAAAGCAGAGTTTTTTTATCTGAAAACTCGTATTTACGTGTCTCCATGGGAGAGTATTAAAAGATGAGAATAATCGTTGTTGGAGCCGGAGAAGTCGGTACGTACATAGCGGACCGCTTGAGTAAACAAGAACATGACATTGCGCTTATAGATTCGGATCCCGAAAGACACAGACAGATAGACGCTGAGTTGGATGTCCTTGCCATTAAAGGAAGCGGAACAGATTTTTCAATTCTGCAAAAAGCTGGGATTGAAGAAACAGATCTACTTGTCGCAGCTACAAATAAAGATGAAATAAACCTGTTATCGGCTCTGCTCGCTCGCCAAGCTGGAGTCAACAAGACGATCGTTCGTGTTGAATCCCGAAAGCTTAGAAGCAAGGAAGTCGAATCATTATTTGAAAAATTTGATGACCATCTAGTAATAGACCCAGATCAGGAAGTAGCTGATTCAGTTCTGAGACTCATGGAATACCCGGGTGCAATGGATCTATCGAGAATGGCCAACGAAGAAGTGGTAATAATTGGAGCAAGATTACCGGCGCATGCTCCTTTAGTAGGAGTTTCACTGCATGCGTTAGGAAGAGAACTTGACCCAGACTGGGATTTCATTGTTGGAACAATCACAAGAAAAGATGAAAACGACGACTCGGAAGAAATAACTATAGTTCCAAGACAAGATGAGGTCCTCAAAGAAGGTGATCTACTTAGGGTGATATGCAAAAGTCGGGCCATGCACGATGTCACCAATCGTCTAGGAATAGCAAGAGATGTTCCTAGAAAAGTTCTTCTACTTGGCGGTGGCAGAACTGCCGAGATGATCGCTGAATCGCTTCTATATAGAGGTGTAGACGTTGCCATTATTGAGAAAAAACCTGAAAGAGCTCTTGAGCTGAGTGAAAACTTGGCTAAAGCATTAATTTATGAGGGCGATGTGACCGACGTGGAAATTCTTGAAGAGGCAGATGTGGCACGTCAAGACCTCGTGATCGCGTTAACAGGTGAAGATGATGCGAATGTGTTGGCTTGTTTGTACGCAAAATCTGTATCTACTCACGCCAAGAAAAACAATGGTGATGCAGAAATAGAAACCATAGC
>DBFL01000046.1:2428-3691 GCA_002294285.1 Candidatus Neomicrothrix sp. UBA881 | reverse complement strand
TGACACCGATAAGCCAACAATGACGATTATAAATAATAATGATCTCAATGATTTCGAAACTGTTGACAGTCTGAGAGTCAATCTTCATATTTCATTTACATGCGTCGCAAATGAGCTTGGCGGAGGAACATGGTTTGCGCTTTGGAATCGTGCAATTACATCCGAAGAAAGCAAGAAAATAGAACATTGTCCAACCCCTAGTCATAATTTCCCTTGTGTGGACAATGTTCTGGGGATGAATAAGTCAGATGCTCTCATTCAAGATAGATACGAACCCACTGAAGAGGATATTGAACTCATTAAACCATGCAAGATAGGCTCTTCGAGCGATGACGCTTCTTCAGACAACGAAGGTAAATCTAATAACGAAATATCATCAACGGCTGCATCCTCTGGGACAAGTGAAACATCTTCACCGGATGAAAACTCTGAATATTCTGAAGCAGAAGAAACGAATCAGACACTTTTTTTAGGGACTCTCCTTGACGTTGAGACACCTGCGGTCGAATATCAAATTGAGGCATCGGATGAATGCTCAATATTTACAGCTGGAGAATGTTCAGAACTTCAGTGGGAAAGAGTTACGGGGTTACGTACCGGAGTGGTTGGAGCACTGACAATTGCACCCTCAAATCCTGATGTGATCTACGCCGGGTTTGATTCTAATGACATGAGTGTTTGGAGATCAGATGATGCAGGAGCTAACTGGTTGCATGTTACAGAAAGTGCTCATGTAAGCGGAGTAGCTGTAAAACCAACGGATTCAAACACAGTCATTCATGGCGTGATCGAAGGAGACCTCATTTTCAGCTCAGAAGGAGGGCTGGAATCTGATATTGCATTATCTCTTAGAGGCACAGATAATTACCGATTTTCAGCTGTTGCTTATGCACCAAGTTCACCCGAAATTGCCTATTCTTCTTCTAGTGGCAGGCGAGAAGGGTCACAAGACCGCAGAGGAGATTCGGCCGAAGTCTATGTGAGCTCAGATAGTGGCCAGAGCTGGACATTGGCGGGTGTCTGTGGAGGGTGTGGAGTCTTTCATGCAATCGTTGTTGACCCTTCAGATAAGGATCTTCTTTATGCTGCGACTGTCACAGGAGTAAGGAGAAGCTCGGACGGAGGAGTGACATGGAGTAACAACCTTCTTGCCGGAGTCAATGGCCGAGGGTCAGAAGTGCTAGGGGTAGCTCTCAAACCGGATTCGACAGGTCACATATTGGCAGCAACTTCAGAACGTGGAGTATTTCGTAGTGATGATTC
>DBFL01000046.1:0-2059 GCA_002294285.1 Candidatus Neomicrothrix sp. UBA881 | reverse complement strand
AAGGTCATTTACTCAGCTAATGAACCAAACGTCGTTTATCTCACCACTCACAACGGCGTCTACCGCAGTGACGACGGAGGCAGAAACTGGAAACATCGTTCAAATGGTCTTGTATACAAGTTTGTAAGCGCAATTGCTGTCGATCCGCGAAATGCTGATGTAGCTTATGTGGGAACGGCATCAGAGTTGCATCTTTTCCACACCGAACACGAACAGGAAGGACTTCACAGAGGCGAAGGTATCTACAAAACAGTTGATGGGGGACTCAATTGGTTTCTTACTGACAGGGACATAGAAGAATCTAATTTGATAGTCATGACACCTCACCCCAGGCTTCCTTTCGAGATGTGGACAGCTGGCAGTGCTGGAAGAGGAGGGTTCGTAACCACTTCAGCAGGTGGATCTTGGTTATTTTCTGCATCAGATGCTGCTCACTATCCGATGGTTTTTGCTTACAGTCACTCCTTTCCAACTATCCAATATTTAACGAGTTTGTATCCAAATAGCGAATTCATTCGAAGTGATGATGGCGGAGAAACTTGGCAGAAACTGGGCGAGCGATTAAGAGATGGCTTAAGTCAACAAACACGAGATAGTGGTCTTTATAATCCAAACAAGGCTTGGCGAGTGCATAGCCATGGTCTCGCTGTCGCCCCGTCTGATTCAAATATTGTATATGTAGGGACAATCTCAGATTTAGCTGGTAGAGAGGATTACAGCCTTTCAGGCGCTCATATTTTTCGCTCAAAAGACAGCGGTGAAACATTTACCGAAGTTAGTGATGGTTTTCCGACAGAAACAGCAACTTCCATAAACTCCATCGTTATCCATCCGACAAATCCCGACATCGTGTATGTGATGACTTCCAGTTTTGAATCAGAAAAGGGAATTGGAGTGTATAAGACAGTTACCGGCGGCAATGAATGGGTATCTATTAACAATGGATTAGATCGTGAAACTAACGACCTTCAGCTAGACCCTATAAACCCAGAAATCCTTTATGCAGCGACAGCTAATGGAGTTTATAAAACCACTAATGGTGGCAACTCATGGGAAAGCAAATCAGACGGTCTTTTAGAGGGTGTTACCGGTTTCCCGGAACGCAGACAACGAGAAGTGTATGACCTTGCTATAGATCCACTAAATCCTCTGATTTTATATGCAGCCGGCTACATGGGCGTTTACAAAAGTAAAAACGGAGGTGACAGTTGGTATCTCGTAAATAGAGATTTGCCAATTTACGGTTCACGTGCTGAAAGTGCATTTGATCATGACAGAGTTCTTGAGATAGATGCAAGCGGCAAAATTATTTACGCAGTTGTTGGAACGAGAGAGCAAGACAGGCTTGACACGATGGTTTTATACCGGGCGATTCTTGGGACACCGGAACCTTTCTTATATAAGTTTATGATCGACGGTGAACCTGTAAATATTCACTCAACCTCTCACCTGAGCAACCTGATAGTGAATAAAGAAACACAAGAGCTAGCTGTTACTGCTTCAGGTCCAGTTGGCACTACTGGAAATTTCTTGATTACTTTGCCAGATGGATTACTATCAGGCCCATTATCGGCTGAAGTTGACGGTATTAGCGTGTCCATAGACATGGATGGTCAGGCAACTACTTTTTCTTTTCCTCATGTTGGTGAGGATCAAATCATCATTTTAAGTACTAACAGTTGAAATTATAATGTTTTCAGTTTTTCGTCAGGGAAACTCTTCTACACCTGTCAAACTCTGAACTTTCGACAAGGCTGACTCCAGTGAGAGTCGGTACTTTCTTGGAAAGTTGATCCCACAGGTTGCGGGTTATTTCTTCCACAGTGGGTTCCTCATCCCATATCAATGGTTTATATCCCTTCCATGGCCCCACGTCTTCTTTGGTCAAGTAATGGCCAGACCAAGGTTCCACAGTGTCAGTAAGAATTTTCTCTAGATCGTCAGCTGGGTAAACTTTTTTACTATCTACTGGACCCTCTAAAGTTGCTTCCACCGTCCAGGCGTGTGTGTGAATTAGATTATCTACTCGATGACCCCAACGAGCATGAATAGACGCGGT
>DBFL01000015.1:19149-22244 GCA_002294285.1 Candidatus Neomicrothrix sp. UBA881 | reverse complement strand
CAGACTCCCAAATGGTCTGATGAAGCCTTAATCGAACACGAATCTCAACAACATGTGGGTGATTTAGATGGTGAAACCGCTGCAATCTTTTTTGATGAAGAACCATCAGACAGCGACCCTTTCAGCGGAGAGTTCAACCCTCCTATATTTCCACCCGATAACACAGAGGAAATAAAGACAGAAAAAACAACTCCGGTTTTCCAGCCTGCAGCCCAATCAAACACTACGGGGCAAAGTGTGCCAAGCAGAAATATGTCAACGGCACTTATTACCGGTTTGGCTTTAGGCGCAGTTTTTCTAGGTGTGTGTGCTGCAGGTGCCACAGTAACCCTGATATTTAGTACAGCTTTACTTGTTTTTGCCGGTTCAGAATTTTTTCTAACTGCGAGAAGAGCGGGATATCAGCCAGCGACCTTGTTAGGAATGGCAGCAATAGCAGCATTAAACATCGGAGCTTACTGGAGGTTTGAATCAGCCATTCCTCTGATTCTGGCATTGACAGTTACTTTCACTCTTCTCTGGTACTTAACAGGAGTGGATCGCAATATGCCAATTGCGAACACATCAATAACCTTATTTGGAGTTGCTTATATAGGTTTACTTGGTTGTTTCATAGGTTTAATGCTGAACGATAAAAATGGCATAGGGATGCTTCTAGCAGCTGTCCTAATAACAGTCGGATATGACACAGGAGGATTATTAGTAGGCCGTTTAATAGGCAGAACTCCTCTATCATCTGTAAGTCCAAACAAGACAATGGAAGGCCTGCTAGGCGGTATGGCCATTTCATTTCTTACAGGTGTAATTGTCGTGGGACAGATCACACCGTTTGGCCAAGACCCAGGTGATCTCGGAACTGCTTTTGTGCTTGGGTTGGTAGGAGCACTGGCTGCACCATTAGGAGATTTGAGCGAGTCGATGCTCAAGAGAGATTTAGGGATAAAAGACATGGGGTCAGTCCTCCCAGGACATGGAGGTTTTCTCGACCGTTTTGACGCTTTGCTGTTTGTTCTTCCAGCAACTTATTTCACGGCCCGCCTGTTGAATCTATTTACTGCATGATCCCGTATAGCGATAAGCGATTTAAAAGGTAAAATCACTAGATGTCTGCGACAACTGTCGCCATAATGGGATCGACAGGATCAATCGGTAATCAAACTCTTGAGATTATCGAAAACCATCCTGATGAATTTGAGGTTATTGCTTTAGGGGCTTCTAGATCCGTCGAACTTTTAGTTGAACAGGCTGTTCGGTATAAACCAAAGACTGTTGTAATTTCGGATACCTCTTTGGAGAAAGAGCTGCGACAAAAGCTACCTTCACAAATTGAGGTAACTGCTGGTCCTGAATCGCTAACAGCAGCATCATCACTAAGTGATGTAGTAATAAATGGAGTAGTAGGATTTGCTGGATTGCCTATCACACTGGCCGCATTGGAAGCGGGTAAAAGACTTGGGCTCGCGAACAAAGAGTCACTTATAGCTGCTGGTCCTCTGATTCAGAATTTTCGTTCAACACAAGGAGCAGAGTTGATCCCTGTCGATAGCGAACATTGCGCGATACATCAATGCCTCGGAATTAACCCAAACCCAGAAAGCATAAGCCGGATTATTTTAACGGCTTCAGGCGGGCCATTCCGAGGGCTTTCAAATGAAGAATTATTGAACGTCTCAATTGAAGATGCACTTTCGCATCCCACATGGGATATGGGCCCCAAAATTACTGTTGACTCTTCAACTCTCATGAATAAAGGTTTGGAAGTAATAGAAGCACATGAACTATTCGGCATCCCATATGAAGCAATAGATGTAGTCATACACCCGCAATCAATTGTTCACTCGATGGTCACCTTTTCTGATGGTGCGACCTTGGCCCAGTTGTCCAATCCGGATATGCGTCTTTGCATAGCTTACGCACTGACTTACCCAGACAGAATCGATCATTCGTTTGGAGCCATTGACTGGTCACAAGAAATGAATTTAAATTTCGAACCACCAGATCATGAAGCTTTTCCATGTTTAAATATCGCTTACGAAGCAGGAAAAGAGAAAAAAACGGCGCCTGCGTGGTTAAATGCTGCAAATGAAGAAGCAGTCGCAGCATTTCTTGCAGGTCAGCTTTCATGGGTAGGGATTTCAGAAACAATTTCTGCGACGCTTGAAAGCTGGTCAGGTGAAGATGCTGACAGCATAGAAGCTGTTCTGAAAGCTGATAGAGACGCTAGAAAAATAGCTTCAAACTTCATAAAATCCCGGAAATAAGCTCATGGATAGAGATCAGAATTTTAAATTGCTGTTACTCATCGGCGCTTTTGTGTCTCTAGCCTTCTTAGGCGGTTTTTCTGCAGTTGTTGTAGTTCTTTCTATTGTTCTCATCTTCTTTTTCCATGAATTAGGTCATTACGTAGTAGCTCGAATGAGCGGAATGCAAGTAACAGAATTTTTTATAGGATTCGGGCCTCGAATTTTTTCTTTCCGAAGAGGAGAAACTGAGTACGGGTTGAAAGCAATTCCTGCAGGAGCATATGTTCGAGTTACTGGAATGAACAATCTCGAAGATGTAGATCCTGCATTAGAAGATCGCACCTACAGGGCTCAGTCATATCCAAAAAGATTGGCACTCACTCTTGCAGGTTCTGCAACCCATTTTTTCCTGGCGTTAATTTTACTAATAGTAATTTTTATGACGATCGGAGAGCCGCATCCAACTAAGTGGGACGTAGGACAAGTCGTACCAGAGTCGACGGCTTCAGATGTCGGAGTGGTCAAGGGTGACCGAATACTTTCAGTTGGAGGTCAGAAAACAGAAAGTTTCAAATCATTTGGAATGGTTGTTTATGAAAACCCTGGAAAATTTTTAGAAATAGAATTCGAAAGAGACGGGAAACAATTCTACAGATTCGCCAATATTGGTGAACGTGTCACTCCTGAGGGGGCGTTGTTTATAGATGGAATTGAGGCAGGAGATCAGATTATTTCAGTAGACGGAAATCCTTACTCAAATTGGGAAGATTTTTCATCTATTTTGACAGACGGAAATACCCATAAGGTAGAAATCAACCGATTAGGAACGGGTATAGGAATTTTTGAAGTTGA
>DBFL01000015.1:15104-18738 GCA_002294285.1 Candidatus Neomicrothrix sp. UBA881 | reverse complement strand
CCTCAACGCAGTTTCGTGCCACTCAGTTTGGTTGATTCAGTTCCTGCTACATTTGACAGATTTACAGAATTATCGGTCGCTTCAGTAGAAGGACTCGCAGATTTTTTCTCCCCAGATGGCCTAACCGGTTTCGTAAAAGGAACATTTAGTAGTGAGAGTCAACCTTCGGCTGAACCAGTTGGGTCGCAAACTGAAAGTGAAGATGATCGCCTTTTGTCAATTTATGGAGCAGCGCGTTTAGGTAGCGCGATGTTGGATGAGGGAACGCACAATTATTTGTGGTTCCTAGTTTTGATAAACGTTTTCGTAGGAATATTTAATTTGGTTCCTTTATTGCCCCTCGATGGTGGACATGCCGCTATTGCCACGTATGAGAGACTTAGATCCAGAAAAGGAAAGAGATACGTAGCGGATATAAACAAGCTGATTCCTGTTACTTGGGTAGTGATAACAGTATTGGTAGGAATTGCCCTGATAGCTCTCTACAGAGATATTGTCGACTTGCCGAATTTTGGTTGATGATGACTGCTGATTCATCAGGTCAAAAAAGTTCCGATAGTCTCATTGAATAGTGGATACAAAGTCTTCATTTCCCAGACGCCCAACCCGTCAGATACAGGTCGGAGACGTGCCAGTAGGTGGTTTTTCACCTATAAGTGTCCAATCTATGACTATCACCCGAACGTCCGATGTTGAAGGGACACTTCAACAGATTTATGAACTTGCCATGGCCGGGGCGGACATTGTGCGTTGCACCTGTAACGACATTGCTGCTGCTGAGGGACTGGCTGAGATAGTTCCAAGATCGCCAGTGCCGGTTGTCGCAGATGTCCACAACCAATACAAAATGGCTTTAGCCGCATTAGAGGCAGGTGTTCACTGTTTACGTTTAAATCCGGGAAACATAAAAAATCCTGCACACATAAAAACTGTTGCCGCAGAAGCTAGAGACCGTGATGTTCCGATCCGTATAGGAGTAAACGGCGGATCCTTACACCCAGATCTTTACGAGAAACATGGAGGAAAAGTAACACCCGAAGCGATGGTTGAGTCTGCCTTACAGGAAATAGGTTATTTTTCAGAAGTTGGTTTCGATTTGATCAAAATATCCGTTAAAGCGTCAAATGTGCCATTGATGCTAGATGCATATCGACAACTCGCTGAGCTAACCGATCACCCTTTACACCTAGGGGTTACTGAAGCAGGACCTCCGCCTGTGGGATTAATTAAGTCCACTGCAGGCATAGCTACATTGCTTGCCGAGGGAATAGGAGACACGATCCGTTTTTCATTGACGGCAGATCCAGTGCATGAAGCCAGAGCAGGTAGACAACTTTTGGAAGCTATGGGATTGCGCGATAGAAAAAACGTGGATCTCATCTCATGTCCTAGTTGCGGAAGAGCTGAAATTGATGTTGTGTCAGTAGCCGAAGCAGCTATGGAAGCTTTTGCTGATGAAGAGATTCCACTTCAGGTAGCGGTAATGGGTTGTGTCGTGAACGGACCAGGCGAAGCACGCGATGCCGACCTTGGGATAGCTGCCGGCCGCGGAAGGGGGCATCTGTTCGTAAAAGGTAAAAATGTTGAAGTCGTCAAAGAAGATGAAATGGTTGATGCGTTGGTTTCATGGGCGAAAGTTATTCACAAAGAAGGAGCAGAAAGTGCTCTTGCACGTATAGATACGAAACTTGCTGAACGTGAGGCACTAATTGATAGAGAACAACTCCTTAAAGAGCAAGGAGATGATGTAAACGAGACAAAATTGAAACTGAGTGAAATAAGAAATCAAGGAGCTTAGAAGGCTTCACTAAAATCTTGAAGCAGGACAGCGTGACTGCCGGTATGATTTAAGAGAGGTGCATCGTTCGTTCCTTTGGACGAGGCGTGGGTTTTGCCCACGCCTCTTTTTGGGCGTGGGTGTGTACTGAATATAAATTTAATAAAGGATTAGGGGTTGCTATGAGTGTTGCCGAAAAAGTAGGTGATTTAGTTTCCCCTTTGTGTTCAAACGCAGATTTAGAACTTGTAGATGTTGAGTTGAACGGTGGCATTCTGAAGATAGTTGTAGACCATTCAGAAGGACTAAATACCGAGTTATTAGCGGATATAACTCGTGATATATCGCGTCAATTAGATCAAATTGAACCTGTATCAGGGTCTTACACTTTGGAGGTAACTAGCCCTGGTCTTGAAAGACCATTAAAAAAACCGCAACATTTTGAAAAAGCTGTGGGAAGCCTGGTAGCTATCAAAAAAATTCCCAACTCCGAAGGGGAGAGGCGGATAGAAGGCGTATTGAAAGCAACTGGTCAAACAGGAATTTCTGTATTGCTGGAAAACGGTTCTCTAGAGGAAGTGCCGTTTCAGGCGATACAGAAGGCGAGAACAGTTTTTGTTTGGCAGCCAGAGCCTAAATCAAATAGGTCTCATGGTAAGAATGAAAAAATTTTAGAGGAAGGGATAGGCCAATGAATTCCGAAATGCTGGAAGCTCTGCAGGCTGTTGCATCTGAAAAAGGAATAACCGTTGAGGACATGCTTGCGGCTTTAGCTGATGCTTTAGAGTCCGCGTACAAAAGAATGCCCGGAGCTCATGAATTTTCTTGGGTAACAATTGATCCTGACAGCATGGAGTTCAGGGTTTTTGCTCAAGACATTGATGAGAATGGTGAACCCGAAGGGGAAGAATTTGATGTAACACCGGAAAATTTTGGGAGAATTGCAGCTCAGACAACACGTCAGGTGATGACCCAGAGAATCCGTGAGGTTGAGAGAGACCTTAAGTATGAAGAGTATGCAGGACGTGAGGGTGACATTGTCACAGGAATGATTCAGCAAACAGATTCGCGTTACACACTTTTAGACTTGGGTCGCGTAGAAGCCCTTTTACCACAAGCAGAACAAGTTCCGTTCGAAAGACCGGAACCCAATTCGCGTTTAAAGGCTTACATAGTTGAAGTGCGAAAAACTGCAAAGGGTCCTCAGATCGTTGTAAGCAGGACACACCCTGGTTTAATAAAGCGTCTATTTGAGTTAGAAGTTCCTGAAATTTCTGATGGGATTGTAGAGATCAAAGCTTGCGCCCGCGAACCAGGACACAGAACAAAAATTGCTGTTAGCTCAAATGACGCAACGATTGACCCAGTTGGTGCTTGTGTGGGGGCGCGTGGTGCCAGAGTACGAATGGTGGTCAATGAGTTAAGAGGAGAAAAAATCGACATAATTCCTTTCTCAGATGACCCGGGCGAATTTGTCACCAGAGCTCTGTCCCCAGCGAAAATTAAAGAAGTTTTAGTCGATGAAGAATCTGGTACAGCAACAGTGGTCGTTCCTGATTATCAACTCTCTTTAGCTATAGGAAAAGAAGGTCAGAATGCTCGCCTTGCAGCCCGCATGACTGGATGGAGAGTCGATATAAAAAGTGAAACTGAGGTTGCTGACGAAGCCGCTTACGAACAAGTTGATTGGGCTGAAGGCGAATGGGTAGTTAATGAGGAAACCGGTGAACAAGTTTGGCAACCTGCGGATGGTGGCGCGGCCATGTCTGTCGAAGAGTGGTCAGAAGCTGTAGCCGGAAGTTCAGAAGAAATTGTTGATTCTGAGAACCCTCTAGAGGAACCTGCTGAAGAGGAACC
>DBFL01000015.1:0-14743 GCA_002294285.1 Candidatus Neomicrothrix sp. UBA881 | reverse complement strand
TGCTGAAGAGGAACCTGCTGAAGAAGAGTTGGAGACTAATTAGTGGCTAAAAGCGTTCGCGTCTATGAGTTAGCCCGACAGTTGGGTATGACTAATGCAGAGGTCATAGAACTCTGCGGTTCCTTAGGAGTTGACGTGAAAAGCCACTCATCTGGAATGGTTGAAGCGCAAGCTGATCGTGTCAGACGAAAAGCTGAGAGTGAAGGTTTAATACGTGAACCTAAAGAAGAGAAAGCTGCTCCAAAAAAGAAAAAAGCAGATCCTGTTTCTTCCAAAAAAACGACTTCAAAATCCTCACCCAAGAAAAAAGAAAAGGAAAAACCGGAAGACACAGTCCCAGAAGATACAGAAACACTGAAAGTAGAAGAAGAGGGTGAAGAAAAAGAAACCCCTCCAAAGCGTGTAGTCTCATCAAGCGGTTCTTCCTCTACAGAGAAAACAGACGAAAATGATTTAGAAGCATCTAGGCAAACTAAAAGTCCTGAATCTTCAAAAACTCCTGATGATAAGGAAGCGAGCAAGAAGAAAGCACAAAGAGGGCCTGTTTCCGCTTCAGGGAAAAGAATTCCTCCACCTCCAGGCTCTCCGAAATCACCTTCAGGTAAACCTATTCCACCTCCACCTGGCGCTGTAAAAGGTAAACAAAAAGCTAAATCTGACGGTAGTCCTGCACCAGGAAGACGTTTAACTCCACCACCAATGTCTGATTCAAAAAGACCTGCATCAAGAGGAGAGCAACGCAAAACTTCCACACGTGGAGACGGACAACATCAAGGCGACCCAAGAGGAGCTGCACCCCCACCAACAACTGCAAAACCAGGAGAACAAAAACGGGGAGCTCCAGGTTCCGGCGCGAGACGCCGACCAAAGAAAAAGAGTCGTAAACGTCGCACAACAGAAGAACTGCAGCCAATGGACGCCCCTGCTCCAACCCTGACACCAGAAGATGCTGAAGTGCCAGAAGGGCTAATTCACATAGAAAGACAAAGCACAGCTCAAGAAATCGCCCCCAAATTGAACCGAACAGCAGCAGATGTAATCAGATTTTTGATGGAACAAGGTGAAATGGTTACAGCCACTCAGACTTTGAGCGATGACATGATTGAACTTTTTGCAGCGGAAATCGGAGCGGATGTAACACTAATTGATGAGGGAGAAGAGCAGGAGGTTGAGCTTTTAGCGTTATTAGAAATAGATGAAGAGGAAATTGCTGAAGATGCGCCTTCGCGCCCGCCAATTATCACGGTGATGGGACATGTTGATCATGGAAAAACAAAACTTTTGGATCAAATAAGAAATGCCAAAGTTGCTGAAGGTGAAGCAGGAGGCATCACTCAGCATATAGGTGCATATCAAATTGATAAAGATGGAAAAATTTTGACTTTCATCGATACACCTGGGCACGAAGCATTTACAACTATGCGAGCGCGTGGAGCCGAATCAACTGACCTCGTTGTTCTAGTTGTAGCTGCAGATGACGGAGTGATGCCACAAACCTTAGAAGCTATAAATCATGCTCGTGCAGCAGAAGTGCCGATTGTGGTTGCAATCAACAAGATAGATCGCGAAAACGCTGACTCTCAAAAAGTAATGGGCCAACTAGCTGAAAATGACCTAGTTCCAGAGTCATGGGGAGGGGAGACAGTCACCGTAGAAATATCAGCTTTAGAAAACTTAGGCATCGAAGACCTGCTCGAAAACCTGGCAGTAGTTGCTGAAGTCGAAGATCTTAAAGCCGAGCCGAAGGCACGAGCACGAGGAGTGGTCTTAGAGTCAAACCTTGACGCCGGAAAAGGTCCAGTAGCTACTGTGTTAGTGCAAAATGGAACACTTAAAGTTGGTGAGCCAGTTGTTGCAGGTGCTTCATGGGGTCGTGTGAGAGCTTTGATAAATGATATGGGTGACCAGGTTAAAGAGGCAGGCCCTTCCACTCCCGTTCAATTACTAGGTTTAAATGAAGTGGCGGACGCAGGTGATGAAATTATTGTTGCACCCAATGAGAGGCTAGCTAATCGAGTTGCCGAAAGACGAAGTCATCATCGCAGGCAGACAGGACTGGGTAGAGATGCACACGCTCTCTCCGGAGGGGCTCGACTTGAAGACATCTTTGAACAGATACAAAAAGGAGAAGCAGCAAATCTTAATCTGATAGTTAAAGCAGATATGCACGGTTCTTTGGAAGCTGTAAGTGAAAGCCTCAGAAAACTTGAAAGAGAGGATGTGAAGCTTTCCTTCGTTCATAGAGGTGTTGGAAGAATAAGTGAAAATGACATACAGCTAGCTGCAACTACTAATGCGACAATTATTGGCTTCAATGTTCGGCCGGAAAGAAAAGCAAGAGACCTAGCATCAGAAGAGCAGGTAGAAATACGAAGCTATGAAGTCATATACGAATTGATAGGTGATATAGAAGCAGCAATGTTAGGTCTTTTGGCGCCGGAATATGAGGAAGTTGTCACAGGTGATGCTGAAGTTAGAGAAATTTTCTCAGTTCCAAAGATCGGAAAGATAGCAGGCTGTTATGCAACTAATGGAACAATAACCAGAGGCTCCAAGGTCAGATTCCTCAGAGAGGGAACAATAATATGGAAAGGTGAGATCAGCTCACTTAGAAGATTCAAGGATGACGTGAGGGAAGTTCAAGCAGGTTTTGAATGCGGTATTGGGCTATCAGATTTCCAAGACTTGAAAGCTGGTGACGTAATTGAAACCTATGATGAGGTAGAAGTACCTAAGACTTAAGGGACTTAACTTCTTTAAACACTTTTTGAAGTTCGGTATTCATAGCACCATCGTCTTCAACAACTGTCAAAACTCGGAATCCCTGCTCTTTCCTAATCGCAGCTAAGGAAGAGTTAGCGTGTATACCCGGAACAACGCCATGTCTTTGACAACTACTTACAATCAGCTCTAAAGCTTCATCAAATTTGCGATTTCCGTCGTTATTACCTTTAGGTAAACCAAGATTTACAGAAAGATCTGATGGCCCCACATAAATAGCATCGACTCCTTCTACAGAAAGGATCGAGTCAAGATTCTCTAGAGCATCAAACGTTTCAATCATTGGGAGACACTGGACGGAACTCTCCATATTTTCAACGTACTCTTCGCCAAATACTTTTAAGGCTCTAGTGGGACCCATACTTCTGTTACCTTTTGGAGGGTAAAAGCAGGCCTTAACTGCAGCTTCCGCTTCTTCAGCAGAATTAACCAGTGGGACTATTACCCCAGTTGCACCGGCATCCAAGACCCATCCGATAATCGAAGGATCATTGCTCGTAACCCGAACAAGAGCTTTTGAGGAATGAGGTTGTATCGCTTGAAGCATTGGTAGGAGATCACTTCGATCACTAAAACCATGTTGCATGTCGATACACACATAATCGAATCCGGAAAGTGAGGCCATCTCAGCAGTTACAGGAGAAGGTATTTTAAGCCAACATCCAAATGCATTAATTTCTGGTGAGAATTTTTCAGGAAGTTCCATAAAGCTCATGACTTGACTCTAGTCATTGCAAAACATAAATACGTAGGTCGTCTTTAAGTTGGAGGGCGAATAGTGTAACTGTATGCGTGGTTATGACCGTACGGATCGTTTAAATGAACTTCTAATCAGGATTCTCGCTGAAGAACTGGAAATAATTGATGACGAGTACTTAGGTTTTGTAACAGTTACGGGAGTCCAAACTGACAGAAGTCTCACACAAGCAAAGGTTTTTGTAACGGGTGAGCTAAGTGATAAAGAATTGTGTGATCGGTTGGAAATTCACAGAACTCGTTTACAAAGAGCTATAAATGAGCAATCCAGATTACGGCGAGTTCCTCAGCTTTCTTTCTTTGTGGACGACACTGCTGAGTCAGCGGAAAGAATTGAGAATCTACTGCGCGAGTTGAATCAGGAAAAATAGTTCATGGTAAAACGAACTGAAGATCCTACTGGTTTTGCGATAGTAGACAAGCCGGCTGGCTTAACAAGTCACGACGTTGTAGCTGAGGCAAGAAAAATCTTTGGAACTAGAAAAATTGGGCATTCAGGAACATTGGACCCTGATGCTACCGGAGTTCTGATTTTGGGAGTTGGAAGAGCAACACGTTTACTCCAGTTTCTTACTTCCTTGCCGAAGTCATACAGAGGGGAAATAGTTTTTGGCAAAGAGACATCAACGCTGGATTCTTCAGGTGAGGTGGTTTCGGTTCACGATATGGGTGACTTAAAACCTTCAGATGTCAGAAAGGCAACTCAATTGTTTTTGGGGGAAATTGAGCAAACACCACCCATGGTTTCAGCTGTTCGAGTT
This sequence comes from Candidatus Neomicrothrix sp. UBA881, assembly GCA_002294285.1. GTDB lineage: Bacteria > Actinomycetota > Acidimicrobiia > Acidimicrobiales > MedAcidi-G1 > MedAcidi-G1. Next base: position 10,445 of record DBFL01000015.1, on the reverse strand, counting down.
GGAGGAAAGCGTCTTTATGAATTGGCTAGAGATGGTAAAGAAGTTGACCGTCCATCTCGACAAGTCAGAGTTGACAGTTTTGAAGTTGAGCCAACTGCAAACCCTTTAATCTATGAAGCTGATATAAATTGTTCATCTGGAACTTACATACGTTCCTTAGCGGCTGATCTTGGTTCGGCTTTAGGCGGGGGAGCTCATTTGAGAAATTTACGTCGAACGAGAATAGGTTCATTTGCAGAAAGTGAAGCGTTGCCGCTGGACGAGGTTAAGTTGCGAACGTCTGCAGAAGGAATGCGAGATTTTTTCACTGTTGAAATCGATGAAGACACGGCTAAAGAAGTTTCTCACGGAAGAGTTTTCCCGAAAGAGCATTTGAAGACAGAAAGTGAAGGTCCTTGGGCTTTAATTGATAGAAATGGTGAGCTTTTAGCTGTCTATAAAGAGCATGGTGACAGAATTAAACCCGCTGTTGTTATTGTTGACCCTTAATTTTGCTAGATAGCCTGCAGCGGTAAGAACTTTAGTAGTAAAAGTATTTCTCACGGAGGATGAGATCTGAAATGAAACCTTTTGCCCTTTTTAAGATAAGTCGTCTGAAAGTTTTTAGAAGGCTTTATTTTTTGAGGAGGTACTCTTCAGCGCGAATCCCAACAGAGTTCGGTGAGTTTACAGCACATTCTTACAGGGCTAATTTTAAAAATGAAAGTAATGTAGCTCTAGTTCTGGGTGACATTTCGGATGCAGAGGCCCCATTAGTCAGGATCCATTCAGAGTGTTTGACCGGAGACCTGCTTGGATCTCTGAGATGTGATTGCGGTTCACAACTGCAATCAGCATTAAAGGTGATTGGCGAGGAAGGAGTAGGTGTTCTGGTTTATTTGCGTGGTCACGAAGGCAGGGGAATAGGTTTAGGAAAAAAACTTAGAGCTTACAATCTCCAAGATCAGGGTCTAGATACAGTTGATGCAAATTTGCAACAAGGTCTACCGGTCGACTCAAGGGATTATTTTTTAGGAGCGAAAATTCTAGAAGACTTAGGAATTAATAAAGTAAGACTGTTGACAAACAATCCTAAGAAGCAAATGGGATTAGATGAAGCGGGTGTAGATGTTGTGACTCGAGTTCCTTTGGAAACACCGCCCACGGAGGAGAATTCGCGATACTTGCAAACAAAGAAAAATCGATTAGGCCACATTTTCAGTAGTTAAAATGTAAAAAGATTTACCAACTTAAAAGTCTTTTCATTTACGGGTACTGATTTAGTCCAATTTCGAATAACGTTTTGTTGTGCAAGTTCATCAATTTTCTGATCGTTCAAACTTTGGAGTCTCTACTGTTGCGACTCTAGGAACATTTGACGGAGTACACCTAGGTCATCAAAAGATTCTCAACGATTTAGTAGAAGAGGCTGAAAAGCGGGGGGTGGAGAGTGTCGTCGTGACATTTGATCGTCATCCAGCAGAATTGTTACGACCAGAGAGTGTCCCGTATTTCCTTACTTCATTCCAGGACAGGGTTTCCTTAATGGAGGAATGTGGTGTAGACCACATTTTGGTGATCCCTTTTGATAAAAATGAATCAGAGAGATCTGCTTCTGATTTTGTGAAGAAAGTCTTTGTGGAGAAACTTTCGGTTGAGCTTCTTATTGTTGGACATGACGTACATTTCGGCAATAACAGAGAAGGCAATTTTGTTTTTTTAGAAGAAATATCTAAAGAAATGGATTTTGATGTCACAAAAATTGATCCAGTATTAGGCGAGGGTAGTAGTTCTGAAGCTATATCTTCCACTGCGATCAGGAGAGCTCTTAGAGGTGGCGAGGTTGAAAGCGCCATGCAAATGTTAGGTCGTCCTTACAGTATTTCTGGAGAAGTTGTTTATGGGGACCAGAGGGGAAGAACTATAGGTTTTCCGACTGCGAATTTGGTGTTGTCATCTGAAAGAGCATGGCCTGCAGATGGAGTTTATGCGGGCGTTTTCACAAGATCGGATGGTTCTGATCATTTGTGTGCAATCAATGTAGGTCGTAGGCCTACATTTTACGAGCATGCTGACACTTCTTTATTAGAAGCTCATTTGCTTGATTTTGATGATGACCTGTACGGGGAATTTTGTGAAGTTTCCTTTTTGCACTTCTTGCGAAGTGAAAAAAGGTTTGATGGCATTGACTCTCTTGTAGAACAACTTAAGGAAGATGTAGCAAACGCTAGGTCCTTGTTGACAAAAATTGATTGATTGAAAACAGTTTTTGATTTACGAGTTGCTATTACTCCAGATCAAGTTGTATCTTGGTCTGACCATCAGACCATCGTCATGGAAGGCTTCAATGAGCATAATCGGGATGAATCACGCGGTTCTTTATGTTAGAGATGCGCGCGTCCATAAGGATTTCTACTCCAGAGTCCTTGGGTTTACGACAAATATTGAAGATAGCAATGGACAGTTTGTTTTCATGCGCGCCCCAAACTCCTCGAACCACCACGATGTCGCTTTCTTCTCAGTCGGAGGACATGCTTCTCCGTCGACTGCTGGTCGACAAAGCGTAGGTCTTTACCACATTGCTTGGGAGGTAGAGACTCTTGCAGAGCTGGAAGAAACGAAAAAAACGCTTGAAAGAGAGGGTTGCCTAGTAGGAGCCAGTGATCATGGCGTTAACAAAAGTTTGTATGCGGTTGATCCAGATGGAATCGAGTTTGAAGTTATGTGGCTGACGCCTGAAAAGTTTTGGGGAGATTCAGAAACAAGCGCTGTAATCGAACCACTTGACCTTGAAGGTGAAATTGAAAAATTCGGTCGAGATCTCAAAGGAGGGAGTTAGATGTCTTTTTCGGGGGAGTCTTATTCATTAAAACCAATAGAAAGAACGACTATAGCTGATCAGGTGAGAGGGCAGTTGTTGCAGTTGATACGAGAAGGGAAATTCTCTCCTGGTCAAAGAATGCCATCGGAAAGACAACTCTGCGAAGATTTTGGAGTTGCGAGAACAACCCTAAGAGAAGCTATACAGCAACTTGTGTCGTTGGGTGTTTTGGAACGTCAAGCAAATCGCTTATATGTGGTTGATCACATAAGTGTTATAGAAGTACCCGATGAAGAGACAAAGAAACTTAAAGATCTAGTCGAGACTCGTAGAGTTATAGAGATTTCTGTAACTGAATTGGCTGTCTGTAGGGCTACTGATCAACAGCGGCAAGAACTTTTGGAATTAGCAAAATCATTTCACCCTGAAATGGATCCTGCAGATTTCAGAGATTTGAATCATCGTTTCCATATGAAAATAAGTGAGTCTTGTGCCAATCCTCTTTTACAAGAACTTTATGGACGTGTGTTGAAAGCAGTGTTTGATTCTTCCGCTTTTTCCTACCTTCTGGACGGAGACCTAGAAACAGATGAGATTAGAAAAATCATTGAAGAAGTGGCTAAAAAACATAATGAAATAGCGGTAGCTATTTTTGAAGGTGATGCAATTGCCGCCTCAGCTGCTGCAGCGAGTCATGTCGCTGAGGTCGAAGACCAGATCTTTGAGAAGTTGGTATAAGTTGCTTGGTGACGATTTGTCAAATCTTGTTTTCTTTTTCGAAGATGAGGGTTTTGAGGAAACAGATAGGCCAGGGTTTAGAAGGCGCGTAATGGACGGTGAGCAAACCCAGTTGTGCTTTTGGAGAATATCAGGCGGTGCAGAAGGATCCTATATGCATAAGCATGATGAACATGAACAACTTGGAATTATCTTTCGAGGTGCGTTGGATTTCAGAATAGGTGCCGAAGACACACAAGAGAGAACCTATTTAAACAAAGGTGATGTTTATATTGCGCCCAAAGGGGTCTGGCACGGTGACAGTGTTTTCGTTGGTGATGATGAATTAGATGAATGTTGGATTTTAGATATTTTCACTCCACCCCGAGATGATTTAAGGAACAAGGCATGAGTAACGATCATTGGCGCCTCGCGGTTGACATAGGTGGAACATTTACTGATGTTGTGCTTCTGAATGACACAACAGGTGAAGTAAGCGTTGAAAAGACCTTAACGACACCAAAAGCCCCTTTAGAGGCAGTTCGAAAAGGAATAAAGGACCTATTGTCCACAACGGGAGTCGAACCTCAAGACATAACAGCACCGATAGTGCATGCCACGACTCTGATAACTAACGCTTTGATAGAAGGTAAAACTGGTCGTGCCGCCTTGGTTACCACATCTGGTTTCGGAGACACTCTTTTAATTCGTGATGAGCATAGATATGACATGTATGACCTCCAAATTGAATTTCCTGAGCCTCCGATACCCAGAAATATGACTTTCGAAATCTCAGAAAGAACTAATGCAAACGGGGAAGTGGTAAACCATCCTCTTGATACTGACCTAGAAAAGCTAATAGATGAAATCAGAAATGCTGGAGCTGAATCTGTTGCAGTTTGTTTAATTAATTCCTACATCAATTCTGAGAATGAAAAGTTAATCGCCAGCCGTCTCAGTGAGTCTTTAGATATTCCAGTTTGCATTTCGGCTGAAATAGCGCCTCAAATACGTGAGTATCCCAGAATGATAACTGCTGCCTGTAATGCAGCGACCATGCCTCTTATCGGCCCTTATTTAGACGAGTTGCAGAATTGGTTGAAAGAAGAAGGGTTTGGAGGGTCAGTGTTAATGATGCTCTCTAACGGGGGAGTGGTTTCAGCTGAAGATGCAGCACAGGCTCCAATCCGCTTAGTTGAGTCAGGGCCAGCTGCAGGTGCTCTTGCTGCAAGATGGTTCGCTAAAGGTTTAGATGAAGATCGGCTACTGGCATTTGATATGGGTGGCACAACTGCTAAAGCAACTTTGATAGACGGATTCGAGCCTGAACTAACAAATACTTTTGAAGTAGCCAGAATTTACAGGTTTAAAAAGGGATCTGGTTTTCCTGTTTCTGTTCCTTCAGTTGATCTCGTGGAAATAGGCGCAGGGGGTGGAAGTTTAGCGAAGGCAGATCAGTTTGGGTTGCTTAAAGTAGGCCCAGAATCTGCTGGGGCAGAACCCGGTCCGGCTTCCTACGGTCAAGGTGGCGAGGTCGCGGCGGTAACTGATGCTGACGTTTTGTTAGGCATGCTTGATCCGGAGAGTTTCTTGGGTGGAGATATGCCGTTGGATGCATCAAGAGCTAAAGACGCGGTTTCTGTCATTTCTCAACAACTGGACCTATCAGATGCTGAGGTGGCAGCTGGTATTCATGAAGTTGTTAATCAAAACATGTCTGCAGCGGCTCGTATGCACGGAGTTGAAAGAGGGATAGATCTTCGAGGAATTACGTTGCTTGCTTTCGGTGGGGCCGGCCCTGTCCATGCCTGTGGTGTCGCAGAACTGCTTGAATCCAGCAAGGTAATTTTCCCTGTTAATGCAAGTGTTCTTTCCGCTTTCGGGACTCTTGTTTCGCCTGTACGAATTGATTTGGCTCGTTCGAAACCGATGTTGCTAAACCAGATTGACGAAAATTTGAGAGACTCTCTTTTAGAGGAATTGCGGGTAGAGGGTAGGCGTGTTTTGACCGCTGCAGGCGTTGAAGAGGGGTCGGTTAATTTCAAGTATGGAATTGATGCAAGATATGAAGGTCAAGGAAATGAGATCACAGTTTGGGTCGGAGAAGGTGAATCATGGGCAGCTGGTTCTGACATGGTCACTTCAATGTTCGAAGAGGAATATAGACGGATATACGGACTAGCTATTCCTGATGTGGGTATAGAAGTTGTTACATGGAGATTGTCAGCATCAGCAGATCTAGTTTTGATGGAACCTGGGAAACACTCAAAAGGTGTAGATGAAGAAGCTACTTCAGAAGGGACACGCTCTGTGATATTCAATCGTGGTGAAGAGCCGGTTGAAGCTTCTATTTATAAGCGTAAATCGCTGAAGCCTGGAATGTTTTTTAAAGGTCCAGCAATAGTAGAAGAAAGAGAGACAACTTCTGTTATTCGCCCTGGATGGAATGTTGAAGTTGGGGATAACGGAAGCCTCATTGCAATAAAGGATTAAAAGTGACCAAATTTGATGCTATAGAATTAGAAATACTTTGGCAGTCGCTAATTTCGACTGTTAATGAGCAGGCGCGTGCTCTTCAACGTTCTGCCTTCAGTCCGATTGTAAGAGAGGCAGGAGATCTGGCTAACGCAGTGTTTGATCAGCGAGGGCGGATGGTCGCTCAAGCTGTTACGGGCACTCCTGGCCATATAAATTCTTTGGCAATTGGTGCTTCAAAAATGCTTGAAGAGATAACACCAGAGGAACTTAATCCTGGTGATGTTTTAATCACAAATGATCCTTACAAAACTGCCGGACAGCTTTTAGATGTGACAGTTTTAGTTCCTGTATGGAAAGAGCAAAAAGGTAAAGAAAGTCCTGTCCCCATAGCTTTTTTCGGATCGACAATTCATCATACCGATGTAGGTGGGTATGGAATTGGTGCAGGGGGAAGGGACTGTTTCGAAGAGGGTCTTTGGATTCCTATCTGCAAATTAATGAAAGAGGGAAAACGGAACGAGGACGTCTGGAAATTCATATTGTCAAATGTGCGACAACCAGATCACATGGCGGGCGACTTGCATGCCCAGATGGCCTCAGGTGAGGTTGGTGCTCAGAGACTTCTCACACTTTGCGAAAATCATAATATTGAGGATATAGAAGACCTTTCAGATGAGATAGTTCAACGTTCTGAAGAAGCTACAAGAACAAGCATCAAAGAGTTGAAGGCTGGGACATACTCATCATCAGCTCTACTCGACCTTGCAGATGGGAGCAAAATCGACATTGTTTGCTCTATGGAGGTTGATCCAGAAGAAGGTGAAATCACCGTCGATTATGAGGGAACTTCAGAAGCTAGCCCCTGGGGTATAAATGTTGTCGAGAACTACACGCATGCATATACGACTTTTACGGTTAGATCTGTTTTAAACCCAGACATTCCAAATAATTTCGGAAGCTTAAAGCCAATAAAAATGAAAGCTCCTAAAGGTTCTATAGTTAATGCTGTTTTACCTCAACCGGGAACAGCACGTCATGTAGTTGGAATGTTTTTACCTAATGCGCTATTAAAAGCACTTGCACAAGTTAAACCGGAATCTTCTATGGCGGAAGGTTCAGGGGCTGTCTGGACCATGCAAGTAAATGGAACCCATGAAGATGGATCTCCTTTCATAACAGCAATGTTTACTTATGCAGGGGGTGTGGGTGCGCGTGAATCCAAGCCGGGTCTTTCTGCTTGTTCATATCCAACTGGAGTTGCTGCGGTGCCTATTGAAGTGGTTGAGGCATCAGCTCCTATACATTTTCATCGGAAGGAACTTCGTCAGGGTTCAGGTGGCCAAGGAGCTCAAATCGGCGGACTGGGTCAGACGATTGAATTCAGTGTTGACACTTCGAACTATTGGGAGTTGAATGCCGTCACAAGCCGCTTATCTAATCCGCCTCAAGGAATTTTTGGAGGTAGTTCAGGAGAAGCAGGTTCTTTTAATGTGAATGGCAAGCCGGTTGAAACCCAGAATCGAATCAAGCTTGAAGCTGAAGATATTGTTCGTCTTGACTTGCCAGGTGGCGGCGGCTACGGAGAATCCTGATGCCTGAATTTTCTCCTATGACTTTTTTAGAAGTATGGGATAAAACGGTAGAGAAACATAGCAATGAGATATTTCTGATTTTTGAAAACTCAGATGGTGATTCTGCTGAATGGAATTATGGAGATTTTGCCAAGGAAGTCTCCAAAACGGCAGGTCTATTGAAACAGCATGGTGTTGGAGCTGGCGACTCTGTTCATTTGGCCCTTGCAAATTGTCCATCCTTTATTGCTGTTTGGTTAGCGGCCATTCAAACAGGTGCATGGATAGTGCCATCAGATCCGATGGGAGGACCTGAAGACTTGTCATCACACATAGAAAGAACTTCACCAAAATTAGGCTTCTGTGCAAAGAAACGTGTCGAAGTCTATAAACAAGCTTGTGGAGATTTGCCGTTTGTTGAGATAGATGAAAACAGCACAGCCCCACATTTTTTCGATTCACCTGAGTTCAGACCAACGGAACTTCCAAATTTTTTGGATAGGGCGGCAGTCATGTTCACTTCCGGAACTACAGGGATACCTAAAGGAGTGGAAATAACACAAGCTAATTATGCTTTTGCAGGGCATGCGATGGCATCCGCTGCTTCTTTAACTAGTAACGACCGGCAATTTGTAGTACTACCTCTGTTTCATGCAAATGCACAGTATTACTCTTTCGCTTCAGCGATTTACGCAGGGGCGAGTGTTGCCCTTATGTCAACTTTCTCGGCAAGTCGTTTTTTGGAACAAGCAGCAAAATATGAAGTTACCGCAGCAAGCCTTTTCGCAGCTCCTATCCGGATGATATTAGCCAGAGGTGCGCCAGTACAGGGTCTAAAGCTACGGCATTGCTGGTTCGCTCAAAATATAACGCAGAGTCAGTACGAGACGGTGACTGAATGGTTCGGTTGTAAACCTCGGCAACTTTATGGAATGACGGAGACCATTCCTGCAGTTTTAACCGATGAAAGTGAAAATCCTACTCCTTTATCAATGGGTTTGGTCACGGACGGATGTTTGGTCGACGTGCAAAGAGCTGACGGAGCCTCGGTTGGAGTAGATGAAGTAGGTGAAATTGTTGTGGGAGGAGAGAAGGGTATAACTATTTTTAACGGATATCTAGATGCTCCGGAAATCACAGCAGATAGCTTCCGTGAAGGGTGGTTTCTGACGGGAGATAGAGCAAAGCGTGATGATGGAGGCAAGTTTTTCTTTGATGGCCGCCGATCAGATGTGCTTAAAGTTTCCGGTGAAAATGTTTCTATAGTCGAAGTGGAGTCAACACTTTCAGAGCATCCAGGAATCCTTGAAGCTGCAGTAGTTGGTAAGCAGGACGAAATAAGAGATGAAGTTCCGGTTGCTTTTGTTGTTGCTGATCCAAGTAATGAAAAACCTTCTATTGAAGATTTATTCGAATGGTGTGAAAGCCGTTTAACTAAGGCAAAGAGGCCCAATGAAATTACTTTTTTGGATGAACTTCCCCGAACAAGCGTTGGGAAGATCAGAAAGTACCTATTATTAGGAGAGGGAGAAGATGATGACAATTTTGACGACTGAACTTTTGGATTCTTTTGAAATTTCGATTTCTGGTTTTGCCGATTCGCAAACCCTTCCTCCCGAAATTTACACCTCTGAAGAATTTCTAGATTTTGAAAGAAGGTCAATTTTTGACCATGAGTGGCTTTGTATCGGGTTAGCAAACTCTATACCCGAGCCAGGTGATTGGTTTACAAAGAATCTCAATGGAGAACCTCTTATTGTTGCTAGAGGAAAAGATAGAGAGGTTCGTGTCTTTTCAGCAGTTTGCCAGCATCGAGCAATGCAAATATGCGAGGGGTCAGGTAATAATTCAAAATTCAAATGTCCTTATCATCATTGGATTTATGATCTTGATGGACGTCTCTTGGGTGCTCCTGCGATGGAAAAAACAGAAGATTTCGACAAATCAAAATGGGGCTTACCTAATGTTAAAACGGAAATCTGGAGGGGCTTTATTTTTGTCAACTTAGACCCAGATGCAGAACCACTTGCTCCATCATTGAGTAGGTATGAGTCATATTTGGAGAACTACCAATTAGACGAAGCTGTATGTCCAGGAACTTTCACTTTGGAATCCTTGCCATGGAATTGGAAGATAATGTTCGAGAATTTTAATGACGGTTACCATGCAAATCGTTTGCACCAGTATGTGCAGGATTTTTGCCCAAGCGACATGAGTAGTTTTCCGGTTCCTTGGGATGATGCTAGCAATGTCATATTTCGTGAAAGCGGTTACGTGCATATTGATGGCGGCTTCAATCCAACCCATAAGGCGCTTATGCCCGTCTACCCCGAACTGACTGAAGCAGAGCGTTGGAGATCAACCTTTGCTCTCATACCACCCAACTTATGTATAGGGACTGCTCCTGATCAGGCTTTTTTCTTTATTGTCAGTCCTGTTACAGCGGGCACTATTGACGTTGAAATTGGCTATCTTTTTCATCCGACTGCTCTAGAGCATCCTTTATTTGACGAACTCTTTGAAGCTAGTGATGCTGGTGTTCAAGTGTTTATTAATCAGGATCAAGACGCAACTACTAAAGTTCAAAATGGTTTGAACTCAAGATTCGCACCACGAGGCAAATATTCATGGCAGGAGGAAAGTCACGTTCAGTTCAACAGGTGGCTAGTTCAGCGTTATAGGAAGCACTGGCCTAGCCAATAAAGTTCTTAAAAGCCTTTAAGTAAAGGTCTTTCAGACTTTTTTTTAGTTAAGTATTCTCGGGTTTGAGAGCAGTAAACATTGCTTGTAGGGTGTTGTAACCAGATGGTCAGACCATCAGACCGCTGGATTTATTTGATATGGAGGGGATTTCATTTATGGAAACGCTTATTAGGCGT
>DBFL01000089.1:9351-14960 GCA_002294285.1 Candidatus Neomicrothrix sp. UBA881 | reverse complement strand
GGAAATTTCTGATGAATACGCTTGCCCCCAATGGAGACTTAAAACAACAAATTCCGCACCATCAGACACCGCCTTTTCAGCGTCATCAATAATTTCTTGCACATCGAGGTGGTTAACTAGCCATGGAGGATCGACGGGAAGGGTTGCACCACCACAATTTCCATCAACACCACAGTTCATCAGGTCCGTATATGAGAAATGAGCCACTGAAATTCCCCCTGGATTGAAAATAGAAGGAGTTGTTCTTCCGGGTTTAGTGGAACCTCCATTGCTTTTAACTCCAGAAGATTCCAGATGACCTATTGTTGCCTCTAACCCATTTATGCCATTGTCTAAAAGGTGGTTAGAAGCAATTGAGCACCCTTCGTAGCCTGCAGATTTTATTGCATCTGCAAGTTCATAAGGGACCTGAAATGTTGGATAATACTTAAGGACGCTGTTATCAGGAGACAGAGGGGTTTCTAGATGACAGATAGCAAGATCGGCTCCGCTAATGATAGGTGCAACTCTTTTGAACATAGGAGAGAAGTCGAAGCCGACCGAACCATACGAGTTAGCTGTATCTGCTACAAATTCGTGTATTAATAACTCCCCAGTAGCAACAAAGGTAAAACTTCTAACAACCTGATTGTTCTCAAGTGTCGAGGACGTGGTTGGTAGCAGTTCGCTCGAAGGGTCTGATGAGGTGTTCGTTGTTTCATTTTCTTCCAAAGTGGAATCTGGTAGTTGAATTGAAACTTTGTTCGAATCATCGTCAGTCATCGAAAAAACAAAAATTGTTATGAACGCCAGAATTGCTAATTGCGTTAATCGCCAAGCGACCTGTCTTTCACGATCTGACGGGTTTTCGGTCATAATGCATCTCTTAGAATAGGGACTCCAGATTGTACGTTTTTGTTGCTGTTGTTTTCCCTAGCGAGTTGACCGTTAACCATTACATGGGTAATTCCAATAGATTCTTGAGCAGGATTAGATACATCTGCACGATCGGATATCTTCTCAGGGTCAAAAATAGTTATATCTGCAACGGCTCCAGGTTGTATTCGTCCACGGTTTCGCATAGCAGAGCTGGATTTTGCGAGCAGGAGGGAAGGGAGGATTGTAATCCTGCCTAAAGCGTCAGGAAGTGTAAGAACTTTTTGTTCACGCACGTAAGTTCCTAAGAAGCGACTGAAACAACCAGCTGAACGTGGATGATTGTTGTGAGGTTTTTCAAGAATAGAGTCCGAACCGATTAACACCCAAGGGGCAGAGAGTGCTTCTGTGATATCTTCTTCAGACATGGCGAATGCTGCAACCAATTTGTTGTTTTTTCGCGCTATAGAAAAAGTCTCTTCAGTCATCCGCTCAGGTTTTCCGACCTCTTGCAGATCTTCGAAAGAAATACCGAATTTTTTCTGAAAGTTATCAAACCGTGCACTCCCAGCGTAAGTGGCCCAAAATGTGTAAGGATACACACAAGCAGTGATGGCATGCCCCTCATCTCTAGCACGTTGTATCTGGCTAATAGCTTCACGCATTCTTCCCGTGCCGCCTGTTGAATTCAGATGTTCTATATGAACAGAACAGCCCGTTTCACGGGCAACCTCAAGTGCTTCATTTATAGCACTTTCTTGCGAGCCGAAATCCTTGTCATAGGAATGTCTTAGATGGAGACACAAAGGGACGTCATATTTTGCTGCTAAATGCCCATGATCTATGATCTCTGATTTTTTCAAATCTACTGTATATTCAGGTTGCTGGTGAATTCCTATTGCTCCTGCCTGCAGATCTTGTTCAGCTCTCTCAAGGAGAAATCTTCTTTGTTCATCAGAGGTTTTTTGTATTCCAACTCCTAAAATTTTTCTGTGTTGATAGTGGTCCACAGCCCCTCCATAGTTAACGGGTGGACTGTGGGTTTGAGTTTTTTCAATAAATTTCTGCATAGGGTTGTCTATCCCGTGCATGCAAAGATTTGAAGTGACTCCATCTGCGATTTTGTACCATTCGCCGTATCCGTTGGTCGGATATGAGAGTACATCAATGAATCCAGGAGAGACCACTAGTCCAGTCGCATCGATTATTGAGCTTCCTTTTAAAGGATTGGCGCTTATGAGCTTAATTGAGTCTCCATCTATACCTATGTTGGCGATCGCGTCATAACCGCTTTCGGGATCTATTACTCGGCCTCCGGAAATCACTTTTTCAAAAACGGTTTCGATTTCATTTGAAAGTCCAGAATCGCTTAAAGAGGTAGTTGTGCTAGGGGAAGTGGTAGACGTAGCAGGAAATGAAACTTTTTCAGCAGCATTTTGGGTTATTTCTGCACCCGTAGCTTTACCTGGGAGTTTCCTTAGCAACGCAGAAGCAGCTGCCCCGAAACCCACAGTTAATATAAAGCCTCTTCTACCGAACTTCTTCGAGGAGTTGTTGTCTTCGGTTTGTTCGGATGAATTTTCATTATCCATATGTTTGACGTTACTTGAGCATCTTGTTTTAGATATGACAACTAAGGAAAATCTCATGTGCACAGAAGTAATGATGCGAACTGGCTAATTTATTAGTATGAGCGAAGCATTGAAGATATTTGTATGAAAAACCTTCGAGTAAAAATCATTTTGCCAATAGTTTTTTTGATTATCTCAGCTGTAGTCATATCTCTGGTCATATCAGATGAGAAAGTAATTACTGTGAGCGTTACGTCTAAACCAGTTGAGATCTTAGAACCTGTAATAAAAACCAAAGTTGATACAAAAAACTCGATTAGTTCCTATAGAGGTCTCGGTGCATGGGTTGATTCTTTTGACGCAGACCCAAATTATCTCCGCGGTTCTTCTACAGCGCTTAAACCAGACGCAATTGAAATGTCAGAAAACAAAATACGGACACTGTTTCTACAAGGTTCGAGAAGTGAAGATCGTTCTAATCAATTGATATCCGACCCCTGGTATCTTGCGAAGTTTCTTTTAAACGCTCATGCAAACGGTTTAGACGTAGTCGCATGGTATTTGCCAAAATGGAATGAAGACGGGGAAGACCTTAAGAGGCTCCTAGCTCTAGCAGAATTTGAAGTTCTCGGTCACAGATTCGATGGACTAGCGGTAGACATTGAATGGAATAATGACGACCTTGAACACCAAGAACGTAGTTCACGGTTGGTGGAACTGTCCAAAAGCCTTAGAGAGAATTTGAAGGACAGAGTGCTAGGTGCGATAGTGATGCCACCTGTTGTGACTGATGTTATAAATCCGGATTTTTGGCCAAGTTTTCCATGGGAAGAGCTTGCAACTGTGTATGACGTTTGGTTGCCAATGAATTACTGGTCATTTCGAACACAAGAACATGCTGATTCCAATTATTACAACAGCGAAAATATAAGGCTGTTGAGAAAAAATCTTAAAGATCCCAATGCGTTAGTCCACGCTATAGGTGGCGTGGGTATAGCTGACGGAAGTGCCTTGCCCGATCCAGGCGAACCTTTGGCTACTGTCGATGACCTTGACGGTTTCGTTTTTTCTATTGTTACAACAAAAGCTATTGGTGGTTCTATCTATGATTGGGTTACTACTGGACCGTTAGCCAGAGATCAACTCGCTGAGAATTTCACAGTCATTTATCCAGATCTATATAACGAAAATTAGATTTTTAGCCTTTAAATCGTTACTTTTTGTAGGAAATTTCTATTAATTCAAAAACCTAGTGTCCTATCGCTTTTGCTCCTCTACGATGGAATGCCCTAATGACTTAATTTAAATTCTCGTTTTTGCGGACAGGGGATTGACTAGAGGGGGGCTAGTGGCTAGTCGAGGAAAAGCAACTGCGACATCTGCCTTTGGTTCAGGCCGACGTGAAAGCCATGACTCAACGGCCTTTTACAGTAGATTCACCTCACCTTTTATTTCAAGAGATGAAACCGTAAATTCAGTAAGAGATCTGGGTGATGGTTGCATTCATGGAGATTCCCGCGACATGCACCACATTCCTGACTCATCTGTTGCACTCGTTGTTACTTCACCGCCATATTTTGTTGGCAAGGAATATGAAATTGCTATAACAGCTGAACATTCAACTGGAATCCCAGAGTCTTATCTTGAATACTTGGAAATGTTGCATGATGTTTTTGCCGAGTGCGTAAGAGTGCTCGAACCTGGCGGCCGCATCGCTGTAAATGTAGCTAATCTCGGGCGGCGTCCTTACCGGAGCCTTTCAAGTGACATTATTAGAATTTTGCAAGATGAGCTTGGATTACTGCTAAGAGGAGAAGTTGTTTGGCAAAAAGCTGAAGGTGCAACTGGTTCGGTAGCATGGGGGTCTTTTCGCAGCGCATCCAATCCAGTTCTACGAGACGTGACAGAAAGAGTAGTGATAGCCAGTAAGGGCAGATTTGACCGCGCCCGAAACGTTAAGCAACGTTCAAAAGAGGATCTACCTCACGAAAACACTGTCACAACAGACGAATTCATGGAAGCTACGTTGGACTTATGGCGTATAGATGCTGAGCAAGCAACCAGAGTGGGACACCCTGCTCCATTTCCAGTTGAGCTACCGCGCAGATTGATTGATCTCTACTCTTTCAAAGATGACCTTATTTTGGATCCATTTTTGGGCTCAGGATCAACACTAGTAGCAGCCATGAGAGCTGGAAGAAGGGGAGTCGGCTACGACACAGAAGGTGGATACATAGATCTAGCACGCGAAAGAATTGAATTAGAGAGAATACGTTTAGAGGAAAACCAAAACTATTGGCGACGTAGAGACCTTGCAGGCTCTTCCATTGAACAGAACAACTTGTTTGATGAGACAGCAGCTAGAGACGCAACTCTTTCGAAAGCTACAGCAAGCGGAAAAAAAGCTTCTGATATTGCTAATGGGCATCTAGTAGACGCAGGTTTTGAAATAGTAAAAACAAAGGTCAATAGGCGAGATTTGGGAGTCAATTTCCCCTTCTTGGTCACAGACAAGAAGGAAGGAAGACAGTGGTATGTGGAAGTTGCAGGATCATTTACCAGCAGCAGAGCAGGAATGAGAAGACCTGACATTCTTTGGAAAACTATAGGGCGTGCACATGTATTAGCGAGTTCGGATAATGAGAATGGAAAAAACCAGTTAATAGTACTCACACCTCAAATTCCGAAACCTAAAAGTGAAGGAGACCGTGCATTGAGAGCGGTTTGTGGTTCAGGACTGTTTGATGTCATAGAAATGTTCAACACTGACGCCCAGAGACGGCTTGAATACTATGCTCGAACTTCACCCGATCGGCCACTTGCAGGTTTTTGGACAGAAGAAGAAATAGAGAAGAACTTCACTTAGAGTCATTGGTTGTTGAAATCAACCTCGAAAATCTTAGGCCAAAGTTTTCCTGAGATTAGAAAATTATTACTATCAGGCATTCGAGCTACACCGTTTAAAACTGCTCCAGAATTCAAACTGTCTCTGTTTATGGGAAGTTTGGATAAATCCAGAACATCTGTTACGAAACCTGTCGATAAGTCAATTCCAACTATTTGATCCGTTTGCCAAACGTTCGCCCAGACTTTTCCACCGTCACATTCAAGTTCATTCAAGTTATGGATCTTTTCACCTTTCAAAGTGACATGAATCGAATCAATTATCTCAAAAGTTTCGGG
>DBFL01000089.1:7915-8964 GCA_002294285.1 Candidatus Neomicrothrix sp. UBA881 | reverse complement strand
ACCCCAACCCTGACCTTCGTACTCCCAGATGTCGACAAGTTCTAAAGGGTCAAGTTCCCACACAAGTGCCTTCCCAGATTTCCACGTCAATTGAAGAATTCGATTCTTGTCTAGAAAAGTGATACCTTCACCAAACAAATTTGGATCTAGCATTTCTGATTCTAGAATTACCCCGGACTTGAGAGATATTTCTCTTATAGATGACTCTCCGAAGAGTCCAGTACTTTCGAATAGACGTTCGTTGGAAAACTCGAGCCCCTGCGTGAAGGCGCTAGCGTCGTGTGGATATTCCGCAATTACACGAGGCTGTGAGTACTTCACATCAGTCGATAATTCTTTTTCGCTACTGCACCCAGACATTAGGGATAAAAGGAAAAGGAAGATCAAAAAAAATAAACGATAAGTGAAATTCAAATTTTTTCTTTCTGTCTCTGATACTTTCTATCCTTATGAGGGTGTAAACCCTAATTGGCCGTCAAAATCCCATGAGGTGTGAAAGTGTTAAGTCGCAAAAATGTAGAAAATGCACCCAAAGAGGGAAAAATTGTTTCTGATGGACTTGAAATCGGATACTTGGACTGGGAGTTAAACGGCGAGGATCGTAAAAACCTATTGGTAATACACCCAAATGGTTTCTGTGCGGGAATGTTTGACCCCATGGTTCATTTGATTAGTGATCATTATCGAGTAATTGCTGTTGATCTAAGAGGGCATGGTGCAAGTGAAGAAGTTATTGATGAAAATCTTTTAGGAAATGACCTGATGGCATCAGACGTACTTAAGGTTATGGAAACTCTGGAAGTTGAAACTTTTTCGATTCTAGGTGTTTCTTTAGGTGGTGCAATCGCAATTGAGATTGCAGCCACTGAGCCTGAAAAGGTGCAAGGTTTGATGCTGTGTGAGGCTATTGCAATGAATTTTGAAACAAGGAAAGAGCGAGCACAGTTCTTAGAGGAGAAAGAACACCCTTTAGCGGTTGGCGCTCGTAGGCGGAGATCTATTTGGTCAAGCCGCGAGGAAGTTGAAGAATCTTACGGTTCTAGAAAACC
>DBFL01000089.1:5135-7536 GCA_002294285.1 Candidatus Neomicrothrix sp. UBA881 | reverse complement strand
AGATGGACAAGTTGAGTTGGCATGCAATCCTGAAACAGAAGCGACAATTTTTGGATCGCGGGAAAGATATGGCCCTGCGAGCACGTTTGAACGTTTAAGTGAAGTTAAGGCAGAAACACATATTTTGGCAGGAACACGAACAGACTTAGACAAAGTCTGGTTCGAGCAGCAGGCTAAAGAAGTAAACAAACAGGTTAATTGGATCGAAGGGGGACATTTTTTTCTCTTTGAGGATCTCGATCGTGCTACATCATTGATTCGCAGTTGCATTGGATGAGAAAGAACAATTTGTTTAACCTTAAGTAGCAGATGGGAGGAAAAGTGTCTGAAAAAATTAACCCAGTAGAACTGTCAAGTCGAATAATTGATACTGGTAATCCCGAGCCTCCTCATAACCGCGTTTTAGACGAACTCTTTGAAGTCGAAGATGAAGTGGCAGTTGTTGAGTCATTTTCGCATTGTTGGGCTGTAAAGACTCAAGAAGGTTTGGTCTGTGTAGATGCAAGTGGTTCTGGGTCAGGAGAAAATGTTGTAAAAGCTCTAAGAGGCTGGTCGAAAGAACCTATTAACTCTCTTATTTACACACACGGACATCTTGACCATGTTGGTGGTAGCGGAGCGTTTATGGATGATGCTGATACTCGTTCTCAGAAAAAACCTGTGGTGATTGCACACGAAGCCGTTTTGGATCGTTTCAACCGTTATCGGCTTACCGGAGACTGGAATACCTTTATCAACAAGAGGCAATTTGGAGGAATAACACCAAGAGCTGAAGTAGGTACAACTCAAATTGGGATTGGTGGGTTAGGTCCCAAATTCCTTCCCGATAGTGTTGCAGATCCTGAGATTACTTATGAAGACAGTTATTTGCTAGAAGTGGGTGGTAAGAAACTCGAATTGAATCACGGGCGCGGTGAAACGGATGACCATACTTGGGTATGGGATGAAGAAAATAAGACAGTTTTTGCTGGAGATTTTATAATTTGGACTTTCCCGAATGCAGGCAATCCACAAAAGGTTCAGCGTTATGCCCTTGAATGGGCTTCCGTGTTGAGAGAAATGATTTCCAGAGGAGCTGAGAGGGTTTATCCGGCTCACGGATTGCCAATAGTTGGACGCAAACGAGTTGAAGTGGTTCTTGGTGATATGGCTGAAGCTCTGGAGTATTTGACGGACGCCACGCTTGAGTTGATGAATCAAGGCGCCAGACTAGATGCGATAATTCATGAAGTTCGTGTGCCTGACCATTTGTCGGAGAAGCCTTGGTTGGCGCCCCTTTATGATGAACCTGAATTTGTTGTGAGAAACATCTATCGTCTTTATGGAGGATGGTGGGATGGGGATCCATCAAGGTTGAAGCCTGCCCCTGATTCACTTCTCGCTAAGGAACTGGTATCGCTTATGGGTTCTATTGAAGCACTGGTCACACGTGCTGAAGAGCTTGCTGAAAACGGTGAATTTCGTCTTGCTTGTCATCTGGTGGAACTTGCCGTTCAGTCAGAACCAGAACACGAGGGGGCGCAAAGAGCCAGAGCTCATGTCTACTGGCAGAGGCGCTCCGCGGAACGTTCATTAATGTCTAAAGGTATTTTTGCAGCCGCAGCAAGAGAGTCAGAGGCAACATATGGAGACGTAACACCAAGAATGAAGATGCGCGAAGCGGTTCGCAAAAGCATGGAATAGTTATGGATTTACCCCCAAGCCGGAGGATTTATTTAAAACTAGATGTCCTTTTTGGATGTTGAGAGGTTTTGCTAGATCATCAGATAAAAGAGGTGAAGTTCCTAAGCCGGGGGCCGGATTGAACAGTTCGCAAGCGGAAGTTAAATGTGCTGCTGCTGCTACACCAAAAGCACCATCTAGCAGGGAAGTTACGACTATCTCTAAATCAGAGTTTTTTATTTGCTCGATTAAATGCAAAGCTAATGAAATGCCCCCAATTGCTGAGGGTTTGATAACCACGACGTCAGCTATTTGCTCACTCATGATGAGGCCGAAGTCTTCTATTTCCAGCAAAGATTCATCGATCGCGATTTTTTGATTGACGTGTTGTCTAACAAAGGCCAAGTTTTCGATTCCTTTAGTCGGCTCTTCAATAAATTCGGGATTTACATCATCCAACTTGCTGAGGATTTCAATTGCCTTATTGGGTTCCCAACCTCCGTTTGCGTCAATTCTTATTGCAATTTCTTGCCCCACGGTTTCCCGAATTGCTTTGAGTTTCTCTAAATCTAGGTCTGGATTCTTGTTTCCTACTTTGATTTTTAATGTTTGGAAACCAAGTCCAGCTGCTCTTTGTGCGTTAGAAGAAATTTCTTTTGGAGTGTCGCCGATTAGCAAATGCGAAACCGGGAAGCTTGTGGGACTTTCTGGGTTTAAGAACTTGTGGAGTGGAAGACCC
>DBFL01000089.1:0-4768 GCA_002294285.1 Candidatus Neomicrothrix sp. UBA881 | reverse complement strand
CTGGTGCATCAGAAAGCAAGTCGTCGCTGTGAGTTTTACTCCACTCAAAAAGGATTTTCTCGACATCCTCGATCGTTTCCTTTGTGAAACCTTCAAGTGGAGAAGACTCCCCATAGCCGCAGATCCCTTCTTTGTTTTTGACTCTGAGAAGGATTACCTCACGGTCAGTTATTTTCCCATTTGATGTATAGATCGCTTTCTTATAGCGAAGGAAACGCCTTTCGATTTTCACCTCGGTGAAATTCATTTTATGAAACCTCTTCAAGAAACACTTTTATTGCCTCCAAAGTGAAATCAGGATTTTCTAAATGACAAGCATGTCCAGATTCAGGAACTATCACAATTTCTGATCTGGGGATTCCACTATTTAAACGGACAGCAAGTGATCTAAATTTAGTATCTTCTTCACCTGCCATTATCAAGGTTGGTGAGCTTATCAAATTTAGTTGTCTCCATAGAGGTGGCTGACTTCCTGCGCCAACCCATTTGAGACTATTCGCCAAGCCTTGGATGTCATTTTTCAGTCTTTGTTTCCGAAAGGCATCAAGACTTTCGGACGGAAGTCTCTTTTGAGACTCGAAAATGGGCTGCTCCATCCAGTACGTGACAAACCATTCGATTCCCTTTTCCATAATTTCATCCGCAAGGCGGTCATCTGATCTTCGCCTAGCAGCTCTCTCACTCTCATCAGATATACCAGCGGTAGCACCTATCAGTATCGTGCTTTTAATTCTGTCTGGATACATGACAGCAAGACCTATGGATAAACGGGCTCCCATCGAATAGCCAACAAGATTAAATTCTTCCAAGCCATAAAAATCCGTAACTTCTACCAGCGCAGAAAGAGTCTCTTCAAAACTAAACAAGGATGGCTCCAGATTGCTACCGGTTTCTCCATGCCCAGGTAAATCTACGCATACAACCGAATAGTCTTCACTAAGCGGTTCAGCAATTGATGACATTGTTGACCGATCTCCTGTGAAACCGTGAATTACCAACAAAGGAGGTCCTTCTCCGTTAATTTCGCTGCAAAGAATGGTTGTTTTGTTCATCTGAGAGCCTCATTGACATTTGCGGTGGTCAATTTGTGGGTCGAAACATTTGTTTCAGCGTCGGTTGCAACATGAATCAAATTTGTTTCATTCATTTTTACCGATTCATTCACAGCTGTAGAAAAATCTTTTAAATTTTCAGGTTTGAAAACTTTCACACCTAAAGTCGAACCAATCGTTTCAATGTCAAGGCCATGGGGTGTATGAAAAAGCTTTTGAAAATCTACAGCTTCAGCATCTGCTATAGGAAGAAAGGAAAAAATACCACCACCATTGTTATCAACCACAACTATTGTCAAATTCACCCCAATTCTTTTGAGAGCTGTAAAGCCTGAAAGATCATGTAGAAAAGCAAGATCTCCAGTAAATAAAACTGTAGGAACTCCTGGCGACCCTTTAGAAATCCCAGCAGCGGTTGAAATAACACCATCTATGCCATTGGCGCCTCGGTTGGAAAAAATTTTGAGTGTTTTCGTAGTGACTGGAAGAAAAGCATCCAGGTCACGTATAGGCATGGAATTAGAAACAACCAGACAACTACCATCGGGCAGTTCTTCTCCTAAATACCGAGCTACTGAAGCTTCGTCAAAAATAGAACTTTCTATGAGTTCTTTAGTTACCTTCGAAGCTATTTTCTCGGCTTTTTCCCAATCTTTGTTCCAGTTTGTTTGCTCTTTTATTGAGTGAATATTAGTAATAGCTTCAGCTAGAGAGCTTGGGGAAGCCTGAATTCTGTGTGTTACGACATTTTCTGGATCTGGGAAAAAACCAAGATTGTCAACACAGACAATGTTTTCACACCCCACATCATTTAAAAACAATTTGTACCCTTTACTGGTAGGCATTTTTCCCATTTGGACAATCACATCAGGTTTGTGGTCTTTCACCCAAGAGCTTCGGAAAAGATGTTCACCCGTTGAAACAATCAAGCAGTTTGTTGTATGCGAACCATTACGCATACTCGAAGCAGGATCTGCGACAATAGGCCATCCTGTTGTGTTCCCGAGCTCAGCTATTTTCCCGCAAGCTGAAAAATCAGCGTTTAGAGGTCCAACGACAATCAATCCCTTTTCATATTCGATGAAACGCTCCAAATCGGAAGCATTAACTTTTTCTTCTTTATCAGAGATTTCAATTGCTGCTACTTTCGGGAAAGGAGTATTTGAAGGCTCCAGAGGCTCACGTAAAGGGCAGTTGATATGGACAGGACCTGGAGAAGGTTTCAGACTCTGCTTAAAGGCTTCCGAAGCAAGTAGTAATGCCTCATTTTGTGTTGAGTCACTTGGTACTTCACTTTGAAAAAAACTTCTTACATGTTTCCCGTAAAGTTCTATTTGGTCAATTGTTTGAGGAGCACCCCTATTTTGAAGTTCAGGCGGCCGATCTGCTGTAATTACTATGAGGGGAACGCCTGAGTAGAAGGCTTCCACCACGGCAGGAAAGTAATTAGCGGCAGCCGTTCCGGAAGTGCAAATCAAGATGACTGGTTTTGAAGTAGCTTTAGCCAGACCAAGGGCAAAATAACTTCCTGATCTTTCATCAATATGCATGGAAGTCTCTAAACCTTCAGTTGAGTCAGCCGCAACTGCAAGGGGAGTTGATCTTGAGCCGGGTGAGATGGCAACATGGCCAACTCCGCTAGCAGCAAATTGATAAAAAAGCGATCGACACCAGTTGTAAGAAGTTTCGGAGACGGGTTCATTCATCTGCTTTGTCTTCCGGTTGAGCCATTATGTGGTCGAGCATTGCTTTAAGTTTCATATCTGTTTCGATTAGTTCTCGTTCAGGATCTGAGCCGGCTACAACACCGGCTCCCGCAAAGAGTGTGGTTCCTTCTTTGTTGACGAGACCAGATCTCAATGCAACACGAAATTCACCCGCTCCGGAAATATCTAACCAGCCAATTGGTCCTGCAAACCATCCACGGTCAAAACTTTCGTATTTTTGCCTGAGATCGTTTGCCCGTTTGAGAGGATGTCCGCTTACTGCTGGTGTTGGGTGAAGTGCTTCAACCACGTCGAAAAGGTTCATATTTGGGTCTAGTTTTGAGTTAATTGGCGTATAGAGATGCTGGATGCCGTTGAGCTTCATTATTGTTGTATCCCTTGTGGCTTTAGCTTCTAAACCCAAAGAGTTGAGTCTTCTGATTATTTCCTCAACCACCAGTACATGTTCGTTTCTTTCTTTGGGGCTAGTTAGCAAACCTTGGCTTAAAGCGCTATCCAATGCATCATCTGATGATCTCGGCGCTGACCCTGCAAGGGCAGCAGTATAGAGTTTTGAATCTCTCGCAGAAGCAAGTCTTTCTGGCGTTGAGCCCACAAAAGCGTTCCCATCTTTGTGGACACAGAAAGTAGCACAACCAGGATATGAGTTTCTTAGAGAAGATAACAGTTTCTGTAACACAGGTTTTTGATCAATAAACAGGCGCCTACAAGGGACAGCTTTTTCCAGATCGCCATTTTGTATCTCATTTAGAGCTGTGGTTACAAGGTTTTTATAGTGTTCACGGTCTTCTTCATTAGCTGCGAGTTTCGGTTCCGTATCATCTGGTTGAATAGGAGCCGGAGAAGGCAACATTGGGGCTTCTTTTAAAGATGTATTCGTTGAAGTCAACCATGTGTCTCCTCCTATCTTAAGTATTTGGAATTTTGGAAAAACAAGACGACTGTTACCCAGAAAATCCCAGTCTTTATTGTTGCTTTTTTCGTCAAAAGAAAATCCCACCGCAAAACGTGGTGGAGGGGCGCCGACAGGGGCTTCCCAGTCAATAAGATCTGTTATTTTCTCAAAATTATTACTTGCATCAGTAAATCTCTCTGGACCTTCAAAGGAAAGTGAAACAACTTCTCCTATACCTATCCACGATGTTTCCTCTTCAGGGATTTCCCAGAACCAGTAGAGTTCATCAGAAGAGGTTTCAGGCAGCCAAGACAAAGGGTCACTAGCTGGACCAGAAGGAATTTGGACAGTTGTAACGGACAGATGATTTATTGACTCATCTTCACCAGCTAACGCCATTCGCAGGTCACCACCAAATTCTCAGGATCAGAGGCAATAAGTGCATTTGATAGGACTGTTTTATCGCGACCGTCTATACGCTCCAAAGAACGTGTGACTAAACTTTTGTGAAAATGTTGAGCCACAAGACGTATAACTGATGGAAGTAGATCCTTTACTACTACAGCTAGATCTTTTTCAGAAGAAACAGAACTTCTTTCTTTTACATGCTCTTCGAAAAGATCTATAGCCCTATCTACTACCTCTTCCACATTTGATGAATGGTATTGAGCGAGAGAGACAAGTTCTTCCAAAGGGATACCGGCATTGGCGATAGCTACTCCTGCCTGAACCATACTTACAGAATTTTCGTCAAACAGTGGTTCTTCATCATTAAAGACTGGTTGTAGTAGGCCGTTATCGCATAAAAGCACGACGAGACCTTCGGGTACACCCGCTTTGGCTGCCACTTCAGGTCGACTCAGACTTCTAGCCTTTGAGTCTTCTTCCACCAAATGTTTTAAGTCTTCTGAGGTGCTTCCATCTAGTGTTTTCCCTTTCAGTAGTGAAATCTGCCGTAAAGAAAAACCTTCTAAAGCTAATTTTTTAATTTCGTCAAGACGTGAAAGATGCTCATCGTCATAGATAGCTCGACGACCATTTTTCTGCGGTGGAGCGATTAAATCAAGCCCTTGATAGTAGCGGATTGTGTCTAC
>DBFL01000086.1 GCA_002294285.1 Candidatus Neomicrothrix sp. UBA881 | reverse complement strand
GCGGGCCAACCAACTACTTCTTTAACACGTTCGACTAGATCTGGATCAGCTCCGCTGGCTTTCATAATGTGGGGTTCAGTTCCTAAATAGTATGCAACAAGTGATTTTCCGGTTCTGATGGCTTCATCGGGATCTTCATCAGAAAGAGAGCAAACTAAAAGCTCAGGCCGGTCAATTTGCTCCAGAGTTCTTCCAGATTTTTCAGCTCCTTTGGAAACGAGTTCAACAGCTTCACGGATATAAGACGGTGTGACAACATAGTTCAGAACCACACCGTCGCAAATTTCACCAGCTAGTTCTAACATTTTTGGACCAGTAGCACCCAAGTAGATTGGAATATCTCTAGCGTCAGTATTGCCATATGCTACATCAAGTTTCACTCGGTCGAGATTTACGAATTCACCTGAATAGCTGACTTCTTCCATTGTGAAGAGTTCTCTGATTGCTTCGATATTTTCCCTCATTGCCTGAAGAGGTTTTCTCCTGTCTTCTCCCACCCTTGACGTTATGGGCTCCCACCACGCCCCAAGGCCTAACATCACACGACTCTGATTGGCTTCATCAAGGCCGGCTAACTCCCACATAGTGCTCCAAGTCGCAGCAATTATTGCGGGATTGCGAGTCCAAATTGGTAAAACTCCAGAGCCCACTCGGACATTATTAGTTGCGTTTAGAAGAGCGCTCATCATGACCACACAGTCACGCGCCAACCTTGTATCTGCTTGCCAGATTTCTGTAATTCCACGTTGCTCTGCGTATTGAGCCATTTCTAGCTCATATGCGATGTCATGTTTGTCTTGAAAGTAAAGGGCGATTCGAGAGTTCATTTATGGCGACGTTATCGGTCTTTAGGGTAGTAGCGTCGTATTATGCCTATAGTTCCTATTAATCCCGAAAAAATAGCCCCTCCCGCTGCCAATTACCAACATGGAATTTTAGCTGAGGGAGCATCGAGGATTTTGCACACATCCGGAGTAGTCCCTGTAAAACCGGATGGAACAGTTCCAGAAGATATCAGTGAGCAAGCAGAAGTTATTTGGAAGAATATCGCTTCAATACTCGAAGAAGCTTCCATGAGTATTTCTGACATCGTGTCAGTTACCACTTACGTAGTGCCTGATCAGGATCTTTCTAAAATCATGTCTGCACGTGACACAACCCTAGGCTCGCATAAGGCAGCATCGACGCTCTTGGTGGTTGCGCAACTAGCTCAGGAGTCATGGAAAATGGAAGTCGCTGTTGTAGCCATTTCAGATTCTTAGATTGTTGATTTGATTACTCAGAAAAGTTTTATGTAGTTGCAGAGTTTGCTTCGTGCCACCTGCCCACTGCTTTATTTTGGATCACTCCAAAAAGCCAGAAGACTATTACTCCGAGGGCGGAAGACAGGATTACACACGCTAGAAGTTCTTCACCTTGCAGTCTGTTTGCATGTTTTTTTAACATTTGACCGATTCCGGCTTCTCCCTTTCCAAAAAAGAAATCACCAACAATCGCTCCAATAACTGACAAACCAGCTGAAATTCTCAAACCTGCAAAAATAGCTGGTAAGGCAGCTGGGAACATCAGCTTTCTAAGACGCGTGAATCTATTTGCATGATGGAGAGTGAAGAGGTCATGCATACCTTTTTCAGCGGATTGAAGACCAAACAAAGTATTAACAATGATTGGGAAAAGAGAAATAATCACACAAACGACAACGCGAGACGTCTGACCTGTGCCGAACCAGAATGAAATTAATGGGACAATTGCCAAAATAGGTATAGCTTGCAGAGTGACCATGTACGGGAAAATTGCTCTTTCAAGAAATTTTGCCTGACTCATTAGTATCGCAAGAACAAATCCAAGACCTATAGAAATCGATAAGCCGATTAAAGCCACTTCTGTACTTGACCAAAGTGCATTTAAGGATTCAGAACGGTTATCTCCGTCTAGAAAACCGACATCAATCACACTGTGAATTGGGCGAAGCAAAAAGCGTCTTTTTTCAGCTAAAACTCCGAAAGTGATGTAATACCAAAGACCTATAACAGCAGCTCCTAAAATCACAGGTGGTACAAATGCAGCAACATATCTTCTCATCCGAGTAGGTTGCCCCGGAATAGTTTTTGAAGATGTTTCTTCGTTCTCAGTAACTGTGCTCATGAATGCGATCCTCTCAATTCGACTGAGACCTTTCCACATAACTCTGCGAAGTCTGCACTAAATCTAAGGTCCGGCTTTCGCGGATATTCAAAAGGAATGTCAAATTCAGCCACTATCCTTCCCGGTCGTGCTGACATGACAAGTACTTTGGTTGACATGAAAACAGCTTCGCTAATTGAATGAGTGATGAATAACCCAGCGAAACCTTCTTGTTTGAACAATTGCTGTGTTTCTTCATTCAAATGCTCACGAGTTATTTCGTCAACTGCTCCAAAAGGTTCATCGAAAAGAAAAACCGGAGGTTTCAATGTCAATGAGCGGGCGAGTGAACATCTCATTTTCATACCACCCGAAAGGGACTTGGGGTAGTGGTCTTCAAAACCCGTCAAACCAACCAACTCGATTGATTCCTCAACCAGTCGCTTGCGTTCCTGCGAGTCCGTTCCATGGAGCTCCGCAAGAAGTTCAACATTTTTACTTACGGTTCTCCAAGGAAGCAAGGTGGCATCTTGGAAAACGTAGCCAAGTCTCTCACGATCGACCTCCACGCTTCCATTAGTCGGTTCGAGAAGACCAGATGCGATCTTCAATAATGTCGACTTACCGCATCCGGAAGGTCCGACTATAGTAACAAACTCTCCTCTGCTTAGTTCAAAAGATATATTCCTGAGAGCTTCTGTCCCATCAGGAAAAATCATTCCTATGTCGTCAAATGACAGGGACGAAGAAGTATTTAAATCAGTATTCAAAGCTTTATCTCACTGGATCCCATCTGGTTCTTAAAATCTCCTAAAAGCGAACATTAATATGAAAGTCAACACGCTAATGAAGCAGGCTACAAAGAAAAATTGACTTTTTACACCCAACAGCTTGAACCGTTTTGGCAGTTTCTTTACAAAATCTTCTAAAGTGGGATTATGAGAACTGGAGTTTTTCTTTTTGGCGGCGTGGAAATGGAAGATGCCGGCTCTGGCATTCCGGCGCCGACCGACAGGCGATACACGAATGAGCAAATGTGGAAGGCCACAGAGCAGATAATTGATGCTGCGTGTTTGTCTGACAAGCTAGGTTTTGATTC
>DBFL01000007.1:21656-21815 GCA_002294285.1 Candidatus Neomicrothrix sp. UBA881 | reverse complement strand
TGGTGACAAAGAAGAGGCGGTTAATATTCTTGAGCGTATTCCTGAGACCCCTGAAACGAGAAGAGTTTTAGCGATAGCTAGACTTGAGGACGTAGGTGATATTGAGTCAGAGCTAAGTGAATTGATTGGAAAAGTGAAAATTGATGAGAAGGCACGAGG
>DBFL01000007.1:19358-21334 GCA_002294285.1 Candidatus Neomicrothrix sp. UBA881 | reverse complement strand
AGATTTATTGATCTTCTTGAGTTATTGGGTCCAGAGGATCCCAAAACTAGCGAATGGAGACAGCGCTTAACGTCTGCACTTTTCTAAAAGAAAGGAATCAAACAAGGTGTCCAAAGAAACTAAAATTGATACTCCGGCAGTAGAGGGATTTTTTACTCAAGGTAAAGAACCATGTTTGATTGGTGGTCGTTATAGAGAGTCAGGAGGCTACTGTTTCCCTAAAAATCTCGGAGGATCAGATCCTGACTTTCCAGATGATGGGATTGAGGAGGTTACTTTGAGCAGATTTGGAAAGATCTGGTCATACACCAATAGCACCTATCCGCCTCCTCCTCCTTTCATCGCAGCTGAACCATATGAGCCAATCGTCATAGCAGCGGTTGAACTAGAAAAAGAAAAAATGGTTGTGTTAGGTCAAGTCGTAGATGGATTCAGCGTTGAAGATCTACACATAGGCATGTCAGTAGAAGTGGAAGTAGGAACTTTATATGAAGACTCTGAATACCGTTACTTGACATGGATGTGGAAACCTTTGCCTGAGCAAAATATAAAGGATAAGAAATAGGTATGGAAGATGTAGCGATACTTGGGGTTGGTATGCACCCTTGGGGCAAGTGGGGGCGCAACTTTGTTGAATATGGAACTTTTGCTGCTAGAAAAGCTTTGGCTGATGCTCAAATCGAATGGAGTGAGGTGGGATTCATTTCGGGGGCGATAACGGTCAGATGCGGCTACCCGGGATATGTTGCTGGGTCAACTATGGCAAGAGCTTTGGGTTTTAATGGAACCCAGGTTGCGAGTTCATATGCTGCTTGTGCATCAGGCGCTACTGCACTTTCGGTAGCGCGTGGACAAATATTGTCTGGAGCGTGTGATGTGGCACTAGTTGTTGGAGCAGATACAACTCCTGATGGTTTTCTTTCTCCAAATGATGGAGTTAGGACCGATGATACAGATTGGTTGCGTTTTCATATGGTGGGTGCTACAAATCCTGTTTATTTCGGATTACATGCAAGGCGTCGAATGGAATTGTACGGTGCTACGAGTGAAGATTTCGCATTGGTGAAAGTTAAAAATAGTAGACACGCTGTATTTAATGAAAACGCGCGTTTCAACAAAGAGTACGCCTTAGAGGATGTTTATCGATCACCTGTTGTTTCTGACCCCTTAAGACTTTTAGAGATATGCACGACAAGTGATGGAGGTGCTGCAGTTGTTGTCTCGTCTGTTGATTATGCCAAGTCATTAGGTTTGCATGATCCGGTTCGGATATCAGCAATTGCGTTAAACACGCCGACTTATCCTGATCCTGTCATAGACCTTCCTTATCTGGCAACAGATTCATATGCATCAGCTAACCCAAGTGAAACAGGATTCAAAGAATCAATAGGCAAGCATGTCTATGAAGAAGCCGGTCTAGGCCCTGAAGATGTGGATGTTGCCGAAGTTTACGACCTTGCCTCGTCTATGGAACTTGATTGGTATGAACAGTTGGGATTTTGCAAGCCCGGTGAAGCAGAGTCTTTATTGAGAAACGGAAGTACTTCAATTGGAGGAAAGATTCCAGTAAACCCAAGCGGAGGGCTGGGTGCATTTGGAGAGGCGGTTCCAGCTCAGGCCATTGCACAAGTGTGTGAACTCAATTGGCAACTCTCAGGAAAAGCCGGAAAACGTCAGGTGCAAGGAGCGCGGGTTGGTATAACAGCCAACCAGGGTTTGTTTGGACATGGCTCCTCAGTCCTGTTGAAGAGGTAGTCTCGTAAGATAGTTAATAGAAATGGATGGTGAACTATGGCAGTGCACGAAACTGTAATTGATGGGATAGCCACTTTGACTATGGATAATCCTCCTGTTAGTGCGCTTAACATTGCCGATGCTTACTCTCTTGCTGACAAAATAAGTTCTTATGGCGAGCAGAAAGAAATTGTGAAAGTTGTCTTAATACGATCTTCGCAAAATGGTTTTTGTGCTGGGGT
>DBFL01000007.1:0-18955 GCA_002294285.1 Candidatus Neomicrothrix sp. UBA881 | reverse complement strand
ATTCATAATTCAAAAATTCCTGTCATAGCATCAGTAAATGGTCATTGCTTGGGGAGTGGAATAGGAATAGCTGGTAGTGCCGACGTGGTTGTAGCGTCAGAAGAGGCTACTTTTGGTCTCCCGGAAGTTGACAATGGGGCGCTTGGAGCAGCAAGTCATTTAATGCGTTTGGTGCCGACTCAGAAAGCAAGGTGGATGCTTTATACTTGCGAATCAGCTACTGCACAAGAGCTATTTAGCTTCGGGTCAGTTTTGAAAGTTGTAAAAAGCGAATTGTTGGAAGAAGTCTCTCTTGAAATTGCAAAAAAGATTACTGAAAAAGACCCGACACTCATAAGAGCTGCAAAAGCATCCATGGACGGCATCGAGGAGTCTAATCTCTCAAGACGCTACAGGTTGGAACAGGGATACACATTTGAGATGAACCTTATGGGTATAGGCGATGACGCTCGTGATGCCTTTCTAGATAAGTAACTACTTGGGCGTAATCGATGAACAAACCTTCTCTTGTGATAATGGCGGCTGGACTAGGGACCAGATTTGGCGACACAAAACAATTGGTTCCTGTAGGACCGAGAAATGAAATTTTTCTTGACTATGCGATAAGAGAAGCCATAAGTCTAGGAATAGAAAGAATCGTAATAGTGTCTAGAACCGTCCTGGAGGAAAAACTAAAAAATCACCTCAGTCAATATGAGAAAAACTGTTTACATATCGAAATAGTCCATCAGGACACTTGTGGACCTGTTCGTATTAAACCGTGGGGGACAGGTCATGCTGTAGTAACAGCTTTAGGTAAAACGGAAGGTTCAATAATCGTGATGAATGCTGATGACTACTATGGTCCGACTGCATTGGAACAACTTCTCAAAGGTTTCAACGGTGATAATATAGCGATCCTAGCTTTTCGACTAAAACATACACTTCCCGAAAACGGAAAAGTTTCAAGGGGTATCCTCTCAATTGAAAATGAGAAACTATCAAAAATTTCAGAAGTTCATGGAATAAGAAGTGAAGGTAATCAGATTAAAAGTGATGAAGACTATTTGATTTCAGAAAGTGCATATGTGTCGATGAACTTATGGGCGATACCCGAAAAAAGTTTGAAAGTAATTCAAAAACAATGGGATTCATTCATTGCTGAAAACTATTCAGATGAGCAAGCAGAGTTTCTTTTACCTTTAGCAATTCAAGAACAGCTTCAAAATAAGCAGGTAGAAATAGATGTAATTCGAACAGATGAGTCATGGATCGGGGTTACAAACCCCGAAGATCTCGATATGGCTAGAACTGCCTTAGCGGAAATAAATTGAATTTGGAGAAAGATGTTTGTATTACGCTTTGATCTTCGCATACCACCCTTTGTAAGTTCTCTAACCCACGGTGAGCAATACAGTGAATTTTTGAAAATGGTTAAATGGGCTGACGACAAAGGATTCGCAGCTGTTGTTCTCTCTGAGCATCATGGGACAGAGGACGGTTACATGAACTCTCCATTATTACTGGCTGGGGGAGTTTTAGGGAAAACCAGTAACCTTTTCTGTTCCGTTTCAGCCTTACTTTTGCCTTTGCATGACCCATTGAGAATAGCAGAGGAAATAGCGACTGTAGATCTAATGGCTCCGGGGAGATTAAATGTTGTAATAGGCGTTGGTTACAGAGAATCAGAGTTTGAAATGTTTGATAAAAATCGAAAAACCCGCGGAAAAGACACTGAAGAAGGAATAGAGACAATTCTCAGTGCTCTAACCGGCACTCCTTTTGAATACAGAGGTAAAAAAGTTCGTGTTACACCTAAGCCGGTTTCAGATCCAAGTTCGCTAATTTCTGTCGGAGGTTCTGTCGAGATATCAGCTAAGCGAGCGGCAAGACTAGGGTTGCCTTTCATACCAGCGGTACGTGATGAAAATTTGGAATCTATTTACTATGAAGAAGCAAAATTGCTCGGTTATGAAAACCCCATGTGCATGATGCCTTCTGGGCCAGGAATGGTTCTCGTAAGCGAGGATCCAGAAAAAACTTGGGATGAGATAGGTGCTAATCTCGTATATGACGCAATGACTTACGCCGCATGGCAGTACAAGGATCAACGATCATCTTGGCATATTGAAGGAACGAGTGTCGATGACCTAAAAGCAGGTGGTCAGCATATGATTCTCACCCCTGATGAGTGTGTGGATCTTGTAAAAAATAACGGAGCGGCAGTTTTACATCCTTTAATTGGAGGTATTAACCCAATTGTTGGATGGGAGAGTTTAGAACTGGTAGCGAATAAAGTGATTCCAAACTTAATTTGAATTTTATATACGTTTGATTGAACTTTTAGGGGAGAGTATGAGCGACTTAATCGTAGAAAAAAATGGATCAATTCTACTTCTTACAATGAACAGGCCGAATAGGCAGAATGCAATGACTCTCCCTATGTTCGCACGACTGGCTGATGCATGGGAAATGGTCGAAAATGATCTTGATATTCGTGTTTGCATTTTGACGGGTGCTGACGGAAATTTTTCTTCAGGTATGGATCTTCGCTCTCTGTCAGGTGACAGTGACGATACAGATGATTATGACGTGAATAAACGTATGGAAGAAGAGGGCGCCGATTTTATCTACAAGGGTTTACTGAAAACCAGACATCCAAGAGTTCCTTTAATCGCAGCTGTAGAAGGTAATGCAATAGCAGGAGGAACTGAGATCCTTCAAGGTACTGATATTAGGGTCGCTGGAAAGTCTGCAGTTTTCGGTGTTTCTGAAGTTAAATGGTCCCTCTATCCCATGGGAGGTTCAGCAGTTCGCTTGCCGAGACAGATACCTTTCACAGAGGCAGCGGACATACTGCTAACTGGAAAACATATAAGTGCTGAAGAAGCTAAAAATTTAGGTTTGATAGGTCACGTAGTGGAAGATGGCAAGGCGCTGGAAAAGTCGCTGGAAATAGCTGACAAAATCTGTCAAAATGGCCCACTAGCTGTTGAAGCAGTATTGCGGACATTGAGAGAAACAGCTGGTATGACAGAAAGCGAAGCATTCGAATTCGAAGATCCAATAGGTAAGAAAGTCTTTGGATCAGAAGATGCCAAGGAAGGACCTAAGGCATTTTCAGAAAAGAGAACTCCCGATTTTAAACGTCTTTAATCAGAATCGGTCACTGCCTTTTTCGAACCCGGGAAGTTGCGATTGGATTTCAAAACCCATTTTTGTGGCTTCTTCTAAAATTAAGTGTTCACATGACTCCCAATCATGAGCCCTGATTCCTTCTATTCCCTGATTGTAGGGAGCGTCAAAAATTATCACTTTGTTGCCAGTTGATTCGAGCGCTTCGATGTTATGAGGTGCATCATCAATGTATAGATGAGCACCGACTTGTGGTTTGTCGCCAAGAAAGCAAATGTCCCTATAAGGTATTTTTGCTTCGTCCAACCACTCAACTGTATCAACAACAGCCTTTGCGTGAGTCCAGTTGACATAGAGACGATGAGTTATGATTCGGATCCAAACACCGGCGTCAGACAGTCGCCAGAGCACTTCTGCAGCTCTATCCATAGTTGGCATTTGTCTCATCATGTTGTATTCATCAACAGCCAAATGGTGCAGTTTCCTGTACTCATCAGTTGTCAATCCCCATTCTCTGAAATCCCATGACCTTTTAAGCGGGAGGTCGGATTGCTCTACCCCAAGTTCTTTGGCGGCAATTTCTCTGAAAGCAGTCGTATAGTCAGCGCATACACCATCTAAGTCGACACCTAGAACAAAGGGTGTTTCTACTTCTTGGTTTTCTACAGAATTCATATCATCCAGCAGTTAGTCCACCATCGACTGTTATCACAGCTCCGTGAATTCTTTTAGCATCATCGGAAACTAAAAATGAGATAACATTTGAGATTTCTTCAGGTTCAGCCATTCCTCGAAACCCCATATAAGGCTTAATTAAATCCATGTTGACATCGTCAGGTATTGAATAGTTGTCAATCAGTTTAGTGTTTACACTTCCAGGCGCTACAGCATTGATGCGTATATTTGACTTTATGTATTCCATTGCCATCGATTTGGTCATAGCTATCACGGCACCTTTGGTAGCTGAATAAGCGACTGTATAAGCTTGACCCATAAGGCCTGAACAAGAAGCGACATTGATTAGAGAGCCGTTAGTTTGAATCAGATGCGGTATTGCGGCCTGAGAACACCAGAAGACACCAGAAAGGTTGACGTCAAGCATCTGATTCCATGAGTCTTCAGAAACTTCAGTCAAATGTTCGCTTCTGGCTATTCCGGCAACATTGGCTAATACATCAATTCGACCGTTTTCATCATAAATCTGAGCGATAGTGGAATGACACTCATTTCGAGAAGCGACATTAGTTGTGTAAATATCACATGTGTTTTCCTCAACGTTAAGTGACTTGAATAGATCTTCTAGTCCTTTGCTGTCAATATCCAGTGCAGAGACATTAAATCCTCGTTTTAGTAAAGTGATTACAGTAGCTTTTCCAATTCCTGAAGCCGCGCCTGTCACTACAGCTGTTTTCTTTTCTGTTTCCGTCATAACAAGTTTTTGCTTTCTTTGATAAACCGTAGTCTTCAGATCAGTATTAGTGGAGTATCTCTACTTTAAACAATTAGAAAGTGAAAAGTGATGCAAGAAGAGCTAGTGAAACTAAATGAAGAGACAAGGCGCCTCATGAAAGCAGTTCGTCTCATGGACGCGCCGGGAAAAATAATTGAAGAACTAAGTCAAAAAATTGCATCGCTTGTTGAGGATGCAGAGAAGCACAGTTACAAGGGCACTACTGCGCAAGGTTCTTTAAAAAATGATCAAAATCCAATCAAAAGGAAAAATGAGAATCCATCTGATTTTTTTCCGTACAGTCCAGCTGTAGGTCCTCTGAATCCTATAGCCCCACCGCTTAAAGCAGAGGTTGTTGCTGCTGGTAACTATAAAGAGATTAGAGCTACAGGAAAACTTGATGGTGTATATGTTGGACCACCTGACCTTGTTCAAGGCGGGGTGATCGCTCTACTTTTTGATGACATTATGGGGAGTGTTCTGGTAGTCAATAACTGTGGCGCTATGACAGGGACTTTGGAAATAAAATACCAAGCACCTACTCCTATAGGTAAAGAGTTGCTTTGGACGGGCAAGATAGAGAAGGTAGAAGGAAGGAAAATTTTTGTCTCAGCTGAACTTTGGGAAGATGGAACATGTAAGGCGGCTGCAAAAGGAATTTTCGTGAAAGTCGCAATGTTAAGTTAAAAAACAAAAAACCCCGTCACCGAAGTGACGGGGTTTTTAAAGTTATTTTTCTTACTTAGCGGGCTACGCCTTTGCCAAGTGCA
This sequence comes from Candidatus Neomicrothrix sp. UBA881, assembly GCA_002294285.1. GTDB lineage: Bacteria > Actinomycetota > Acidimicrobiia > Acidimicrobiales > MedAcidi-G1 > MedAcidi-G1. The sequence continues at coordinate 13,621 of DBFL01000007.1, read as the reverse complement.
GAAATAGCTGCATTCCCAACTGGAATAAATGCACAAATTGCTAGTGCCGTACCTAATTGAGAACCAAATTCTCCCATTGAGAGAATTTCTGTTGAAGCTCCATAGTCCATACCACCTAAATCAGTGATAGCGACAAAGAGCCATGCCCAAATTAAATTAAGATTTGGGCCGATTATTGGAAGTCCTTTCAGCATTCCATTAACACCTGCGGTGTCAAGAATGCTGTCAAGAACTGCAACTACACCCTGGAAGAGCATTCCTAGAATGATCAGAGTGAGAATTGTTGACATCATGGAGAGGTACCCCTTTTATTGTTGTAACTCGATTGGCCTCACCGGACCAATCGACCTGTCAAATGTTAAATTAGAATAATCGAATACCTCGGTGGTGGATCCTGCTTAATCTTTTCGTAATATTTTTGAATTTTCGAGACTTTTCTACATTCATGCAGTAATATTGCCGGTTTATGCTAAAAACCATTGGTTTTAAAGGAAAAAAGAGTTCAAATAAGGCACTTAAAACTTTACTAGTAATGCTTTTTTTCCTAGTTTCAGCCTCTTTTCTTGCTCCTGACGTCGTTGAAATTTGGGCATCTACTCAAAAAAATGATTGGCGCCGTGATTTAGCGCAAGAATGGTCAGAACCAGTAGGTGAATTAAGCAGAAAAGCAAAAATTAGCGAAATAAGAGAAAAATCGAAGGAAATAATTGAAAGTTCAAATACAGAAAGTTTTTTGCTTCCTTTATCCCTGCCAACTGTTCCAAGTACGAGTCTCCTTTTAGGGGATCTATCAGAGTCCTCTAAAAAAACGACAACTAAACCCAAAGCAACTCAAGCAAATACCCAGTCCAGTTACCAAGAAATTCCTGTTCAGAGTTCTTTAGAGGAAATAGTTACTGATAATGAGATTATTGTTGAAACCACAAGTACCTTGTTGCCCTCTGTATCGTCAACAACTTCAACAACAACCAGCATGCCTACTGGCGATTCTGTGGCGGCGCTGAGACAGGCAACTGATGAAAAACCGTTGAAAGTGCTAGCAGTGGGAGACTCATTGATGTTGGATTTTCAATACGGGTTGGAAAGGATTATAGAGCCACGACCTGATTTGGAGGTAGAAGGAAGAGGGGCGCTTGGTTTCGGTTTTACGGTTCCTCACTGGGATTGGGAGGATGATGTCATACCGGATTACAACCTAATGGTGGGAGAAGTAAGGCCAGATGTAGTGACGGTGATGATCGGAGCTAACGAATTCCAAGGGTATGCAATAGAGGGTGAAGACCTAGAACCTGGTTCGAGCAGGTGGAGAGAGGTGTTGACGCAGCGAGCTCACGACGCGGTTTCTCACTGGTTGGCAGATGGCGCTTATCTTTATTGGTGGACGACACCTAAAATGTCTGATCCGTCCTATCTAGTTGACGACTTGAATAGTGTTTGGGAAGAGGTTGTTGCCGCTTGGGCACCAAGAGCCAAAATGGTTGAGAGTATGAAAGTTTTGGGTGATGAAGAGGGCGCATTTAAATGGAATATAGAAATGCCTGATGGGTCAATCCTCCCTCTTCGTAAAGAGCATGGTGTGCACTTCTTTGAGGTAGGGGCTGATGCGCTATCTGTACAATTTGAAGAGTTGTTGGTAGAGGATGGTTGGTTGAAAGATCTACAACCAGTTTCTTAGTTTTCCTTTTCTAATTTCTCTTTCAAAAGTGCTATTTCTTCAACAAGAGTTCTGATTCGATTCTCCATACGGGATAGTTCATAAGAAAAATGCATACACAAGAGCAACAAAAAACCAATTCCTAATAAAAGAAAAAGTGTGGGTTGATACCAAATATCTAACCTTTCAGCTGCCCAATCAAGTATTTGAGGAACAGCTGAAACTATTGCCAGACCACTTCCAACGGTGAGCCACAGAATTGAATACTTAGCTTTAAGCACTTTAAGGCGAACTAATCTTACAATTAAGAAAAAAGCACCAAGTGCAAGAACAGCTATCAAAATATGTGTAGATGAACTCATCAGGCTTTTCCCTCCGTTTTTCTGCGAGACCCTACAAAGATAACTATTAAGAGTCTCAAAAAGTAATAAATTAGACGAAAGTTACGGTTAGAGGGTTGCCCCGCCGACCTTTCGCGCATTTGAACTGGAATTTCTCTTACATTAAAACCATTTTTTACAGCGATCAGTATTGCCTCCACTGAATCCATGTATTCCAGCGGGTACTCTTCAGAAAAGAGCCCTATTACAGGTTTGTTAAATGCTCTAAATCCTGAAGAAGTATCCGTGAACTTATGGCCGGTGGAAAGCCTTATAAGAAAACGGAGGAAGCTCATTGCTGTTTTTCTGCTGCGCCCCACTTCGTAAGAATTTTCTTCGGAAAATCTGCTTCCTATCACCATGTCAGCTTTCTGAAGTCCGGATAACAGTAAAGAGATTTGTGTCGGATCATGCTGTCCATCCGCATCAAACTGATATGCACGTTCAATTTCTTTTTCATTGCAATAACGAAAACCTAAACGTAGAGCTCCGCCAATACCCAGATTGAAAGGCATTGAAAGACAGACGCAACCGAATTCCTTTGCTATTTCAGACGTTCCGTCTGTGGAACCGTCATCCACCACAACTATGAGATGTTCTGGGAAAGCTTGCTTTATTTCCTGCAATACATCGGGAAGTGATTCCGCTTCGTTGAAAGCAGGGACTATAGCTGCAGTCTTCATTAACAGAACAGTACTCGGCTTTGAGACTTTTCTCTTTATTTAAAAAGCATCGAAATCAAGTAATTCGAATCCGGTAAGTTGAAAATCGTGTTTTTTTTCAAAAAAATGAAGCACCAGTTCAAGTGGGCTCGGTTGAATTTTCCTTGGGATTTTTATTCCTTTCATTTCAAAATATTGATTTTCACCCCAGTAAATAATAAAAGGTGTCCGATGATGTTTAGCAACGTTAGAAATAAAGGGCGATATCGAAAGGCGCTCATCACAGGGTTTAAGTGGAAGAGCTTTCAGTATTAAGGCTGTTTTAAATCCTCTGAAAAAAGCCGTTGTGCTTATGAGCAGGGCAGAGGGGGATAAATGGAGAAAATACTGCGACCCAGGTCTAGAAAGTCGCCAAGTTAAAAGCTCTAGATTCCAGACAGGCATATACCCGAAAGAAGGGGTTAGCTTTTCAAAATCAAAAACTCCTTTTTCTGCATTTTCCCTGAATTGGTCAGAATCCATTTGAAATGTTGTTGAAGTTTCTAGAGACTTTGAAGGTTTTAATAATCGAAGATCTATTGAAGGTAGTTTTTTCCAACCCATTGCACCAGTCATACGCGGCGATGACTGAGAGTTAGCTACCCCCAAAATCCCTCTGAGGTTTCCGTTTATTCCAGCCTCATAGCTTTTCTCTACAGTTTTGCGAAAAATGCCCTCGCCTCTACTGTCGGGAGATACCGCTAGGTCAACGCCTACTCCCAGAGAGATTTTTTCACATAAATGGTTTTTGAAGATTTTTGGAATCAATGCGTAGTTGCTTATTTGTTTGCCTTGATCTGTCATATGTCCAACACAGGCTAAACCAGAAGGGTTTTTTAGATATTGCCATTCAAGGAATTCTGCAGTTATTAACTTTTTCGGTTTGAAAACTTCGTTTAGCAAGTCTGAAGTTAAGCGGAGATCTAAATTAGTCATTTTCGTCTTTTATTTTTCGGAAATAAACAATCGTTGAGATTCCTAAAAGGAAAAAAGAAAAGCCTAAAGCTAAACGAAATGTTGCTCTGTCAGAACAGTTAATTGAGCGGGTGATCGTCATATCACCTACCTTCGGTTTTGGAGTTGTGAAAACCTCATAAGAGGGAAAGTCATCGTTGAAAGCCCCAAAAATTGGACTTTTACAGGAGGCTTCGGGTGTGCTTTCAAAAGAGAATACTTCCCCTCCAGGCAAAGGTCTAGAAAAGGGAATTAAGGCAATCCAAAGCCCCAAGACTATTAAAAGCGTTCCAGAAATTAATAAAAAATTGTGTTTCTTCACAGCACGCTGATCTTACAGGTCGGTTAGCCTCAGCAAATGCATAGAAAAGTTTATAGTTTCTATTTCTTTGCGTTTTTCTGCCTTATTGCAGCCTGCAGCTCTTCAAATTCAATTCTTGAAATTTCTTCTACACGGCAGTCATCTACAACCGTTTTAGATTCCTTGATAGTAGAAAACAACACCACGAGCAGTTCTCTTACTTCAATCCAAACAGCAACCACTTCCGTAACGACAAGCATTCCGACAGTAAAAGAGTCAAAAAAAGATGAAAAAAGTTCAACTCTGAAAAACATGGATGGAGAAGCGCTTGAAGAGTCGACAGAAACAACTTTAATCATTGATGATTTACTTCTAGAAGAAATATCTCAAGTTGCACAAGAGAATAATGCAATAAGGGTTCCGACTAGAGAGAACCCATTGCGTGTTACAACTATTGGGGACAGTGTTGCATATGATGCTGACCCAGGAATAAAAGCGCTTATAGAAGCAACTGAAATGGCAGAAGTTGAAAATAGATCATTTGGGGGAGTTGGTTTAACACAAAATGGTTTCGAGGTTTATTTAGAAGAGTCACTTGCAAATAAACCTGAGGTGGTAACTGTAATGGTTGGTGGCTGGGATCTGGCTTTTGCCGAAAATGATCAAGAAAAATATTCGGAAATTGTTGAAAGCTCATTTGAGAAAATCCTAGAGGTTGCTTCTTTAGTCATAGTGATAGGAATGCCGCCAACCCCGGACACAGAAGGTCTAGAAGAAAATCGTTATTTGATTAACAGAATTTACAAAAATATTTCAAACTTAAAAGAAGAGATCATTTTTATCGACACTAATAGAGTGCTTGGAGACGAGAATGGGAAATTCACTAGAAACTTCAAAACTTTTGATGGTGAAGTTCATCAAATTCGAAAAGTGAGAGATGGCAAAGACGATGGACATCTTTGTCCATTCGGGGCAGTATTAATTGGAGAATCTGTTTTTGCAGAAATTAGTAGAAGATTTCCAATACCACACACAACAGATGCATGGTGGTCTGATAATTGGGTTAACGATCAGAGATATGACGATCCACCAGGAGGATGTGAACAGACTTCAGTTAATTAGTAACAGAAGTTTTGTCAAGTTTCCTCTTTATCAATAAGTCAAAAGAGAATGCTGCCAGAATAACCAATGATGTTTCGGCAGCTGTTCTATAGCGTGTATTGCCAAATGCTAAGGCGGCGGTCAGTGTAGCGATTGGAATCCATGAAGCAGTTATAAACAGAGTTTCCTTCCGGTTCTTCCAGAAATTAAAAATAGCGAAGATTGAAAATGGTAACAGCAGTAAATATTGGCTTAAGCCAAGCAAGGAAACTGTAAAAGAGCGACGATCAGCCAAAGTATCTAAACGCAGTTGCTCAACAGGTTTATAAAAACCCCACATTCTTCCGATCCTTGCCGGTATAACAGTTGTCAAAAGACGTTTTTTGTTTTTACTTATGTACTCGAAAGAGCGGTCTCTTACAATTCGATCACGTTGTGATTCATCTAAGAGCTCACCTGAGTCGCCATAAGGAGGTGGCTGGCCGCATTTTAGTTCCCAGTAACCGAGGTTAGGTCCAAAGTAGGTTGAATCGCAGTTGGCTTGAACCAAAACTGTCCCAGCTCCATCCGATAAAAAAACTGTTTCCTCAAATGAATTGAGGTTTCTAGCTACCCAAGGCATAACCACAAGTAAAGCAGCTATCGCAACAGAGGCGCATTGGGTGAGTTTGGTCTTAAAAGAAATTTCTGACTTGAAAAAAATGATCAGAGTTATGAGTGGCAGATAGAGAACTAGTTCAGCTCGACATAAAGCTGCCAAACCACCTACACAGCCAAAAATAAAAGCTCTTTTAATGCTTGGGTTTTCCGCTAAAGCCAAACCAGCGAGAATAGAAGCCATTGCCCCAGTAATGGCACAAGTCTCCGCCATGAGGAGCCCGTCATTGATCCATATAAATGCATAGGTGGCAGTCAAAAAAGCAGTGATGAGGCCAAGTCGTTCGGAGGATATCTTACGTCCAATAAAACCTGCGATGATTATCGATGGAATCCCTAATAAAATCGAAACTATTTGTTGTTCAAAAACAGTGGTAAAACCCAGAAATGAAATGACAGCAAGAAGTAAAGTCCAGACAGGTGGATGTCCAGCGGTTGGTTCGATGTGACCAATTGGAGTAATAACTTCGGTAGTTTCTCCATTTATAGGAATTAGATCTATAGATCCAAATAGATATCTGAAGGGTTCAGTAAAACCAAGGCCATCAGCGAAAAGATTGGCACTTAAATGGTAAGAAGCAGCATCACCGCTTAGCTGGTTGTCGGCAACGACGAGTAAAAAATATAAGAGTCTGACAAATAGCCCTAAGAGGCAGATTAGTAAAAGGCTTTTATTGAAATTCAACCTATTGAGCAAATTGGGTCTTATCGAACTCTCTCTGATCTTCATAAGGCCATGCACCATGACTTATTTTTCTATTCCAGCTACAGGTGACTCTGGGTTTACCACTTCAAGCGAAGAAAGGTCCATCGATTCGGCAATGTCACCTAGAGAGGCAGCTGACGTGTCCCTTAAAAAGTTCCGCATTTTATTTTCCATTCCTGATCTACCGATCCAGGCGATTCGACTCGTAAGTCGACCGACATGATCTAACTGGTAGTACTTTTCGTCTTTATCGAATTCCCATGGATGACAATAAGTCCAAAGCACTTCCTTTGTAGAAGCACGGCGAATTCCCATTTTCCTAATAAGCGAAGGGAATAATCTAAAATAAGCGCCTCCTAAATAAGGAATATTGAAACCAAAAAGGTTGGTGATCGGGCAGGGGAATTCAATTACTGAGTTCAACCAACGAAAAGGATAGGTTGGCGTCCCATCCCATCCGTAAAGAGGATTTTTTGCTGGCAAAACACTTGAAGAGTAGGTAAAGCCTGCTTCCTGAAGAATAGGGATAGCCCATCGAGTTTTGTAAGTAAGCGACATTGTGGGAGCCCGAAATCCATTTATTTTCTGCCCAGTGGTTTCTTCGAGGAATCTTTTTGCCTCTTTTAGTTCTTTTTCAAAGTCTTGTGGAGCTAAGAGTTGCAAAGGAATATGTTTATGCGAGTGTAAGCCTATTTCGTGGCCTTCTTGAGAGGCTCTAATGATCATCTCAGGGTGCCGTCTAGCCAGATCACCGACAACAAAAATTGTTGCGCGGATTCCCATCTCGAGAAAAATATCTAGAACGCGTTCAGTCATCATCTTTGAACGGTCTTCATAAGCCCTAGAAGGTCTAAGATCTTCGACATCGAGTGTGACAGTAATCTTTTTTAACATTTCGTTGTAGCGGAATTGTAGGCAAGTTCCGTATCAGGTTCTGTATTCAAATTTTTTAAGCTTCCCACTAGGTAGCTGATTCCAATTGCGGCACAAATAACTAAAGGCACTTCTGCAGAAACACGATATCTAGTCGTACCCATGCTCATAGCAGCGATCAGAGTTGCAATAATAGGAATCGTGACAACTGGCGTAATAAATTTTTTGCTTTGCTTGAGTCTGACCACTCCAAGAATTGAGAACGGTATCAATAAGTAATACTGAAGTAACCCAATAAAAGAAAGGCTGAAGCTCCTGCCTTCAACAAGTTTGTCTGCTCGCAGTTGCTCAATCGGAGCATAAAATCCCCAAAGTCGAGCCATTCTTTTAGGCACAACATTAGTCAAAAGATGCCTTTTATGCTGGCTGGCATAATCGAGGCCACGCTTACGATATTCCTTGTCGCGCACAGATTCATCTGTTGCTTCGCCGTTCTCACCTAACGGCTGGGGTAAGCCACACAAATACTCCCAGTATCCTTGTTTATCCCCAAAATATGTCGCGTCACAATTCGTTTGTGCAAGCAAAATCCCTGAGCCGTTAGAGATCAAAACTGGCTCTTCAAACTGGGTCAAGTTTCTAATCACCCAAGGAGAGACTGTCGCAGCAACTATTAAACCGACAGCCGAATAGTTGAGTAGGCGTTTTTTAAGATCTTGGGAAGAGTCTCTTAAGATTGGAATTGCTAGGAAAGGAATGGCGATTATTAGTTCAACGCGCGTGAGTGCCGCTAACCCGCCTATAAGAGAGAAAAGTATCAATGTTGAAAGCGAGTTTTTGCTGTATAGGCGCCATGAAAAACCAATCAACAGTGCTACCAGCATCACAACAAGAGTTTCGGACATCAAGAGCCCATCATTCAACCATAAGAAAGCATAAATTGAAGCTAATCCAGAAGCTATAAGACCGGCTTTGTCGCCAGCTATTTCACGTGTGGCCCAGCCGATAGCAAAGACGCCTATAGCTCCAATGAATGAGCAAAAGATCTGTTGTATTAGAACACTACTAAAGCCTAGGAAAATTGGAAAAGCTAAAACAATCACCCAAAGAGGCGGATGTCCTGCAGTTGGTTCAATGTGCCCTATTGGCAGATTTCTGTTGGCGGTTTCGGGTACATAAGAAGGGTCGCTCACAAAAAGTAACTCTTGTTCACCTCCAAAGATATACCTGTAAGGCTCTGTGAAACCTAGACCATCAACGAGCAGTTTAGAGGCATGATGATAGTAGAAAGCATCACCGTTTAGCAGGTCCCCTTTTTCAAAAACGATTACGTATATGACCCTTATCAGGAAAGCCAATAGGGATAAAGAAATTAATTTGATATGGAATGACTTACCCTTGATGCTCAGATTATGCGTCCTATCGGTGCTAATTGAAGAAGGTTTTTTAGTCATTATTGATTCAAGTTTTCAATTTTTCACAACTTCTTCGTGGTAATCCTGCTCCACGTTCACAGACCAAATATCGTGTTCAGCTCCCAGGATATTTTCGACGCTTAAAATAGCGGTAAGCATTGAATGATCTTGATTGTTGTAGCGGTGCATACCGTTTCTTCCTACTGGAAAAACATTTGCAGTATTTTTCTCTAACCAGTCTTTAATTATTTCAACATTGTTGAAATAATTTTTGTCATACATTGGATAGGCCTTCGGCATTCTAACTACATAGGCATTTTCAACTTTTTCAGGGTCCAGCAAACCTAGAATTTCCATTTCTTTTTTACCCAGATCTATCAAACTGTTGTCTGAGCTGTTCCAGAGTACGTCTCCTTCACTAACAAAGTATTCAAGACCGAGGCAAGTCCTTCCGTCTTTAACCAAATGTGGTGACCATCTTCCAAAGTTTTGAACTCGGCCCACTTCGACGTCAGGAGAGTGGATGTAAATCCAGTTGTCTGGGAAACCATCTTCTTCGGGCACCACAAGAGCCACAGTTATATGCTCACGGAAAGACAGAGAATGTGCGGCTTGTCTAACATTTTCTGGCGCCGGAGGGTCCATCGATAGAAGAAGTTTAGAAATAGGCATAGAGGAAATTATGTGTGATGTCTGGAAAACCTCAGGACCATTTTGAGACTCTGCACGTACTTCTAAAGCAATTCCGTCTGAATGTTTTATTGAAGTTACAGGGCTTAGGAAAAACACCTCACTCCCTTGTTCAGCAACAAGTTTGTGGCATTTCTCCCACATCATGCCAGGTCCCAGTTTTGGATATTCAAACTCTTCGATAAGACTCGTAATTTTTTTCTGATTCCTTCTAGGCATAAGTGAGTTGATAACGGCTTTGAAGAGTGAAAGGTTCTTTATGCGCTGTGCTGCCCAGTCAGCTTGTATTCTACTTGCATCCACTCCCCAAACTTTTTCAGTGTAAGTTTTGAAGAAGATTTTGTAGAGGCGCCAGCCGAACCTACTAGCAGTCCATCCTTCAAAAGTGCTTATGTCTTTGGGTTTTTTAACTCTCACCCAGAGATAAGAGAGAACGCAGAGGAAAGACTCGACAAGTCCCAGGTTCTTTAATGCATTACTGGCTTTGAGGGGATAATCGTAAAACTTGCCCTTGTAGAAAATTCTACTCATCCGAGGTCTTAGTAAGAAATCTCCTTCATCAAGAATTTCATGCCACAATTCAGAAACGACAGGAACTTTCGTGAAAAAGCGGTGTCCTCCTATATCAAAACGCCAACCATCACGAACCTCGGTTCGACTGATTCCGCCGACAACGGAATCAGATTCGAGGATTTGACTTTTAATTCCTTTTTTACCTAAGTGGTACGCGGCAGTTAGACCTGCGGGGCCAGCTCCTATAATGAGTGGTTTTACCTCAGTCTCAGAATTAATAGTCATTAATACGGATCATAGGAGCCAAAGTGGGGGAGAGATGAAATTAACGAAAAAATTACTTATTGAAGCTCAAATATTTGTCTCAGCGATGTACTAGTACTATCTACTTTGTGAGTATCGTCGAAAAAGTTGCTTTTCAGAATAGAACGTTCTGGTTGCTGGTTTCAATTGGAATCCTGTTCGGTGTAGTTTTCAATTTCTTGCCAATGACACCACTTTGGTTAGATGAAGCACAGTCTGCCTCTATAGCGGGCGAAAATTTTTCATCACTAATTGATGCACTTCGCCGCGACGGACATCCGCCTCTCTACTACATCCTCTTGGGATTTTGGGCTGACTTATTCGGAAGTTCAGATACCTCTTTAAGAGCTTTTTCAGGGATGTTGAGTGTAGGAACGATTTTTCTCACTTGGCTCGTAGCTCGAATTCATTTAAGTAACAGAGATGCGTTTTTAGCTGCTGCTTTGATCGCTTCAAGTCCATTTTCAATCAGATACGCAACCGAAGTGCGAATGTACTCTCTTTTGATTTTCCTACTGTTGTTGTTCTACTTGAATTTCTACAAAGTGATACAAGAGTCGAACTATAAAAATAGGTTTTTTTACTCTCTGAGTCTTGCGTGTATGCTGCTGACTCACTATTGGTCTCTTTTTTTCGTACTGACAGTTTTTTTATATTTGCTGTTTGATTCAAGGCGGGTAACTGGAGAAAGAAGAAAGCAAGTCCACTCGTTAATTGTCTGGACTGTGGGAGCAATTATTCCGTTCTTATTGTGGATGCCAGTATTTTTAGAACAGCTGGCCCATACTGGCACTCCTTGGGCTAAAGCTCCTAGACCTACAGTGGTTTTAGCATTGACTTTGGAGGCTTTTGGAGGTGGTAAGGGATCAGAAGCTCTGTTAGTGGCGGTTGCTATTTCTTTGTTGGTGTGCTTGGGGATTTTCACTCGTGTTAATACCAAGACGCTTGGATTAGAGGTGGGCTTGAGTGATCTCACTTGGCTAAGGCAAGTATTTATATTGTCTGTTTGCACGATGGTAATTGGTTCAAGTGTAAGTCTTTTAACGGATACAGCTTTTCAGGGTCGTTACGGAGTTTTCTTTTTTCCAGTTGTGATTTTTGCTTCCGCGGTTGGATTGTCTCGTTTGCCCGTAAAAGCAGGGTTACTACTTTTGGGAATCTTTTTATTATTGTGCTCGGTTTCAGTGGCACGAGAATTGTCTAGAGACAGAACCCAAATAGGTGAAATTGCTCAAGTGGTAATCGACAATGGTCAGAGGGGAGACACAGTTGTTTTTTGTCCCGACCAATTAGCTCCAGCGGGAAACAGACTACTGGGTGATGATTATGAAATATTTGCCTATCCAACTTTAGACAATGGTAAAAGAATTGACTGGTATGACTACAAGGAGCGAAATTTAGATGCCTCTCCTTTATTTTTTGCCGATGAATTACTACGTTTGAGCAGCAGTCAGAACAATATTTGGCTTATATGGATAGACGGTTTTGAAACCTATGGGAATCAATGTGGCTTTTTCAGATCAGAACTAAACAGACGCTTAGGAAATGGTGAAACTCTTGTTAATGCAGACGGTGACGACTACTACAATCCGGCAAATCTTGTTCGGTATAAAAACTACCAATAATGAAACTAGATCGAAGAAAGTATCTTTTTGGAAAGGACTTTTCTCGGGAAATTATTAGTGTTCTTCCTGCTCTGCTCCTCTCAAAGGCTTTAGTTCTCTTTGCTTGGTTGCTTAGCAAACTTTTTTCAGGTGCCTTCGAACCAACTAATGGAGAGAGGTTCGACAGAGGTTTAATGGCCTGGGATGGAGATTGGTACTCTTCACTTGTTCTTAATGGGTATGACGGAGTACTCGAAGAAGGAGTACGGTTTTTTCCTGGTTATGTCATGGCAGGTCGATTTTTTGATGCTTTGCTACCTGGATCTGCAAACACATCGTTAATATTTCTTTCCAATATTGGTTCTCTTTTTGCGTTTATAGCAATGAAGAAGTTGGTTCTTCTTGAAACAGGAAGTGAAAAATTAGCAGTTAAGTCAGTTTGGTTATTAGCCATTTTCCCATCTTCTTTCGTGCTTACCTGGGCATATGCAGAAAGCCTCTTCTTAACGGCCAGTATTTTTTGCTTTATTGCACTAAGAAAAGAAAATTGGAAAATAGTTGCTCTTTCTGCATTCCTGGCATCTTCTTTAAGGCCAACAGGTCTACTGTTGGCAATTCCAATAATTTGTGTTCTATGCGAAAACTGGAAACAGCAAGACAGGAAAAATTTCTTAAATCCTCTTATCGCGTTGTTCTTTAGTTTTGCCGGAGGTGGAATATTTGTAATTTGGTCATCTGTACACTTTGGTCAACCTCTAGCTCCTCTTAAAGCACAAGAAGCTTTAAGAGGAAATTTTGTAGACCCATTTTCAAGACTTTTTAAAGGTGTCTGGAGAGTCTTTACAAACAATTCCTCAACAGAGACTTTGCATATCATTTCAGCTTTTCTGCTTCTATTTCTACTGGTCAAACTATTTCAAGATTGGCCCTTAAGGTACGGCTTCTTCTCGACTGCTTGTATCGCGATAGCTATGGGAGCTGAGAATATAAATAGTCTTGAAAGATATGCACTGAATGGCTTTCCAGTTATTTTGAGCGTGCTGATAATTAGCGGCTATCCGCGATTACGTTTCGCTGTGCCTTTTGTTTCTGCGTGTTGCATGGTGTCTCTGTGTGTTTTCGCATGGTTAGGGGTTTATGTGCCCTAAAGACATGAAAGTTAACAAGGTAAATCGTCAGGGTTTAAACGTTTCCCAGTAAGAAAATCTGAAACAAGTCTTTTTGCACATGAGTTGCTTAAAGAAGGAGCGTGTGTCCAGTCGTTTCTATTTATCAAAATAGCATCTGGTAAAATTTCCTTCGTTTTTAAAGCCCATTCGCTTGGTGTGATCGGATCAAGCGAACCTGTAAGTATTAGGGAATGTTTGTTAAAAGAGTCAAACTGGGGTTTGGTTGATCCATTAGTTTCAGGAGTCCATATTCTGCAAATCTCCTGAAGCACTTTCTCCTTTTCGCTTAAAGCTGAGGCTATAGCTGTGGCGTATTTTTCAATATCTGGATTATTTTTTGGTAATTCATCAAGACACTCCGATGAAAACTGAACTCCCTCACTCAAACTGTCGCCTTTAGAGTAACCACTAACACTTGTACTCAAAAGGGCCTTCATGGCTTCTGCGAATTTTCCACTAAGTGCCATCCCTAGAGCTTCGGGAATGACTGAAAGACCATCTGGATGAGCTAGTGCACTTACTATTTCGTAGGCAAATACAGAATCATCGACAGAAATTACGGTATCCCCATCAGAATATGTCACAGGATTTTGGTCAAGC
>DBFL01000041.1:5649-18413 GCA_002294285.1 Candidatus Neomicrothrix sp. UBA881 | reverse complement strand
ACACGGAAGGCTAAATTTTCTCTATTTAAACTTGAAAATTTTTTTACTTAAAATACTTGGCAAAATCATTAAAATACCACCAGCAATTATGAACGGTAGCCCAACACCCACTGATTTTTCTATCCCCATAGCTTCCTCATAATTGTTTAATTCAGAAATTTTCAGAGAAGCCACAAGAAGCAACACGGCACCAAAAACAATAAAAGGAAGCTTCTCCCACGAACTATGATTAGCGTTCAAGACCCTACCTGACAAACCTGCAGCCATAACTCCAATGGCGAGAACTATCCAAACTGAACCTCCATGATCCCAACCAATCTCATTACTTTGATACTGACCTTCTCTTATGGATACCCACGGAAGGAAGGTTCCAATGATAGACAACACAACCCCTGCTGATATAACGATCGCATTTAGTAAATTACCAACAGGTCTTTCACGTACCGTTGGGATAATCTCTCCTTCTTCGACATGTTGAGTCGGCTCCTCTCCAGGCCGCACTGCTTTTATGCCCATAGGTGGCGTGTGAGGGAGAGAAGACACACTTTCGTCTTCTGCGTCTTCGGATTTTTTTTCCTCTTCAGACATGCCAACCTCACAAGCGACTAACAAGACCTTACCAGCCAGTCGTTTAAATATAAGCGAGCACCAGGCGGGATTTGAACCCGCGACTTTACGGCTTTGCAGGCCGTTCCCTTGGTCCGCTCGGGCACTGGTGCCTAACCTCTAATTTAAGGTATTGAAACCAATCGTACCGTGATGAAGATAATCAAATCGTATTAAACCTGTTTTGTTATCAAGATTTAAAAACCAATTAGTTTTTTATCCTTCTTGAATCGATAACACCCGTATCGAAACCAGCTAGATGCAAACCTCCATGAAATCTGGCATGTTCGATTTTTATACATTTATCCATCACTAACTCTAAGCCTCCCGATAGAGCTATTTCAGCCGCTTCAACACTCCAAAGCCCTAGTTGTATCCAAAGCGACGAAGCACCTATTTCCAAAGCCTCTTTAGCCACTTCAGGTAAATCTTCAGGTTTACGAAATGCGTCTACCATGTCGGGAACTACTGGAAGTTCAGAAAGATTCTTGTAACAGGGTTTGCCGAGTATTTCTTCTTCTAAAGGATTCACAAAAAATACTTCAAAATCAGCGCTTGAACTCAAAAGATATGTAGCCACGAAATTACTTGGTCGTGACTTTTTAGCAGATACACCCACCATGGCGATAGTTTTGGTTCTTTTAAGCAGGTCGAGTCTTTCTTTAGCGCTTGGCTCGCTCCATCCTTCAACGGGATTTTTTTCGACAGACATCAACTTGCTGCTTTCATTAAAGCTTGGTCAAGGTCCCATAAAATGTCATCGACATCTTCAAGCCCAACTGAAAGCCGAACCATATCCGCAGTAACTCCTCCTGAAGCGAGGTCCTCATCTGACAGTTGTTGGTGCGTCGTTGAGGCGGGGTGTATTACAAGACTTCGAACATCTCCGACATTAGCCAAATGGCTTATCAGTTCTAAAGAATCGATAAATTTAGCGCCTGCTTCTCGACCGCCTGTAACTCCGAAAGTAAAAATGGCTCCAGGGCCTTTTGGCATGTACTTATTAGCAAGTCCATAATGCGGAGATGATTCAAGTCCTGCATAGTTAACCCAACCCACTCCTGAATGACTCTCCAGAAATGAGGCGACAACCTTGGCATTTGCCACGTGCGCGTCCATTCTAAATGGAAGAGTTTCTAATCCTTGTATGAGTAAAAAAGCATTCATTGGCGCTAAGGCTGCCCCCATGTCACGCAATTGTTCTGATCTAAGTTTCGTACAAAAGGCGTACTCTCCAAAGTTCTCCCAGTATTTGAGACCGTTGTATGTCGCAACCGGTTCAGTCATTTCTGGGAATCTGCCATTACCCCAATTGAATTTACCTGATTCAGTAACTACTCCTCCTATGGAGTTTCCGTGACCACCAATGAATTTAGTGGCTGAATGAATGACTATGTCAGCTCCAAAATCGATAGGTCTACATAGGTAAGGTGTAGCAAAAGTAGCATCCACCACAAGCGGTATGTCGTGTGAATGAGCTACAGAAGCTAGAACAGAGAGATCTGCTATAGAGCCAGATGGGTTTCCTACTATTTCGGTGTACAGGAATTTTGTTGTTTCATCTATTTCTGCATCGAATGAATCCGGGTCATCGCCCTCCACGAAACGCGCCTCTACACCAAATCTTCCTAACGAAACATCAAACATTGTGTGAGTTCCACCATAAATAGCGGAAGACGTCACGAAACTGTCTCCTGAACCTGCTAATGCGGCAGCTGTCAAAAATTCTGCTGACATCCCTGATGATGTCGCAACCGAACCAATTCCTCCTTCAAGGCTCGCCATTCTTTCTTCGAATGCATTGACTGTGGGATTTGAAATGCGAGTATAAATGGTTCCATACTTTTGAAGCGCGAAAATGTCTGCTGCATCTCTAGTGTCTTCAAAAACAAAACTCGTGGTTTGATAGACCGGTACATTGCGGGCACCCGTTGTCGGATCTGGCCCCCCACCTGCGTGTATAGCTCGTGTTTTAAATCCCCACTCGCGATCATTCATACATCAAGTTTAAGTGTTGTTTCTCTAGTTGAAATCTTTTCTCTGTTACTCCCAAAATGTCAGGCAATTCTCCCGATTCCTGGAGCATCAGGTCTAGGAGGTGTAGCTGCCATTGTCAAAAATTTTCGATATGAAATTCGCCAACCTTCATCTGTTCTTACCCAGTTATCGTGATACTGGCCTCTGACTTCATAATCATCTTCAGGTCCAGAAGGTTTCCTGTGCCATGCCTGAACATACGAAACCGATTTAGCCATATCTTCTCCGTCAAAACTGATTTCTATATTTGAAAGAGTGTGACAGGTTGCTGTGAACCTGGACAACGCCTTTTTGAGCATTCCCAAAATCTCTTCACGCCCAACTAATTCTACTCCTCCGTAATAATCAGCAACAGCGTCTGAGGTGAAACACTCGACTTGTCTTTCTGGAATATTCAAGTCGACAAATCTGCAATATGCATGCATGACATCGATGATTTCTTGACGGTCGAAAAGCTCTTTAGTGTCTCTCATTTTTAACTCCAATAATCATCAAAATCCTATTTTCAAAGAACTCTAACTGACTTAATTGATCTCCTAGTAGTTGAACACAAAGCAAGTATCGAATCATTGTCTAGCATGGAATACAGAAGGGGAAATTTTCATGACTGATACCGAAACAAATAGAACTCAAATTGGTATTTCACGAGAAAAAGCCGCTGAGCCTGAACTAGGACAAAAACCTATTGACGGCTTTAGATACACCTCTCCTGATTTCGCTTCACTTGAATGGGAACAGATGTGGACCAAAGTTTGGTTAGTAGCCGGCCGAGCAGATCAGCTTATGAACTCGGGAGACTATTTCACTTTGGATATTGGTCCTGAATCCATTCTATGTTCTATGGGTACAGACAATAAGATCCGTGCCTTTTACAATGTTTGCCAACATAGAGGTAATCTTTTAGTTTCTGCTGAAACAGGTTCAATAAAAGATGGGACTTTTAATTGTGCATACCACGGATGGCGTTTTGACGTTGATGGAACTTTAGTATGGGTTCCTTGTGAAGAAGATTTCCCTCAAGGAAGTCCGTGTGGAAAAAGAAACCTTGTAGAAATCCCATGTGACCTCTGGGGCGGCTTTATTTGGATAAATATGGACCCAAACTGCAAAGAACTCCTTGACTATTTATCACCTATTGCTGAACATCTGGATTGCTACCAGATGGAAAAAATGAAACGCACCCACTGGGTTACCCTGGAAGGCGATTTCAACTGGAAGGTAGTTCAGGACAACTTCAACGAAAGTTACCATCTCCCCTTCGTTCACCCTCAGACAGTAACCGTGATGAACGAACACTATTCCGGATGCCAGTTCGACATGTACCCTTCAGGTCATTGCAGAATGTTGATGCCAGGTGGAGGTCCCGGACCCCATTACAAAGGTTCTCATGAAAAAACTTTTCAAGGTCTTAAAGAGGACTTTGCTTTCTGGGAGTTTGACCCTTCACCTTTCGCGAATGACCTCAGTATCCTTCGCTTAGAACTGCAGAAACATAAACGAAAAATGGGCTCTGAAAAAGGATATGACTTCTCTCTCTACTCCGACGAGCAACTTACTGACCACTACCATTACACGGTATTCCCTAACGTTTCTTTCAGCATGAAACCAGACGGTTGTATTTTCCTAATGGCTTACCCTCACCCTGAAAATCCAAAAAAATGTTTCTTTAATATGTGGTACCTCACACAATTCCCCGAAGATGCAAAAGAGTACTATTCGAACTCAATGCGCGACTGGGTTTCAGTGGATGAGCAGGTAAAACATGAAACAGGTAAGGTTGGTGAAATTTCCTGTGGTCATGGTATAGATCAGGATGTAGCAATCTGGTCCTCTCAACAGAGAGGCTTAGCTTCAAGAGGCTACAAGGGTGAATATATGCCGCACCAAGAAAGGCGAATACGCTTTTTTCATGAGAATATTGATCGCTATCTATCAGAGAAAATCAACTAACTGATTTTCGACAAGGTATTAGAAATGGTCCAATCTGATCAACACAATCTGGATGATCTCTCTAATTTGGGAAACGGAGATATCACTTCTTGTGAAGTAGAGAATTTAGAGATACTTATTTGCCGTGTAGAAGGAAAACTATATGCAATCGAAGACAACTGCAGTCATGCTGACACGCCACTAAGTGAAGGAAGGCTCTCAGGTTTTCAGATCAACTGTCCCTTGCATGGAGCTAGTTTTGATGTCAGAGATGGCACCCATAGCGGACCACCCGCCTATACAGGTGTGCGTTGCTTCAAAATTACTGAGGATGAATCTGGCGTCAGTATCAATATTGAAGATAAAAATGACAACCCTGAAGAAGGGCCACAAACAGGTTATTTCCAAACTCGTTGAATCAAGCTCTAACGGGCTCTTGCTCCTCCACCTACCCTAAGGATCTCTCCTGTCATCCAACTTGCAGCATCTGAGGCGAGATAAACACAAGCTGCACCTATATCTTGAGGTGTACCCAATCTCTCCATCGGAATTTTCCACTCATCCAAAACTTTGTCTAGCTCATCTTCTTTTCTCCCTATCGCCTTGAGCATGATCTCTGTTGGTATGGCCCCTGGAGCAACAGCGTTAACTCTAATTTTTGGTGCAAATTCTGTCGAAAGAGTCCAAGTAAGGGAATGCACTGCTGCTTTTGCAGCACCATAGTGAGCACTTCCTGGAACAGGTCCAAAACCAGCCCCTGAGGAAATGTTTATAATAGAACCGTTTTCAATATGACGAGCAGCAATTAACGAACCTGAGTAAACAGCTGTCAAATTCAAAGCGATGGTCCTATCCCATTCTTCACGTGGGAGATCCATTATTGGCATCCTCATAGGTGATCCGCCAGCATTATTCACCCAGTCACTCAAAGACCCAAAATGCTCAACTGCTGCTTCAGCAAGATTTTCAAGTGCCGAGTCATCTGTTACATCAGTCGTCACTGCGAGAGCTTTACCACCATTGTCATTGATTTCACTCGCAACTCTCTCAATTTCTTCTGTTCTGCGAGCAGCTACAACCACAGAAGCACCTGCTTCAGACATCGCGACAGCTATACCTTCACCAATTCCTCTTCCGGCACCTGTGATTACTGCTACGTGACCATTTAAATCAAAGAGTTCATCAACTTTTCGCTTTTCTGACATGCCGACTCCTAACTTTCGAAATAACACCCTATTACTCAAAAAGGAAAATCATTTATTTGTTACTCAATTTCTGATTTCCACACGAACACTGACCCCAAGACATACGTAATCGCTACTAACCACCAAAGAATTTTGATATTTTCGAAAATTTTCAAATTGTCAGAGCCGCTACTTAAACCGACAGCAAGAGCAACACCCATAGTGGTTCCCAAACGACGTGCTACCTGATGCATGGCATTAGCGATTCCAAGTTTCTGCTGTTCAACGACGGTTAGGGCAGCACCTGTTGTGGTGATTCCAACCATCGCCCCTCCAAGCGACACGATAAGTAAGCCAGGTAAAAAAGCACTTAGATAACTTGGTTCCATGTCGACACGAATTAACCACCAAACGACACCTAAAGAGGGAATGAAACCTCCGAACAAAATAAGTTTCCTATATCCGAAACGGTCAGCCATCATACCAAACGGGGTCTGAACCAAAATTGCCAAAACCATCGACGGGGCGATCATGAAACCAGTTTTTATAGCAGACCAACCCCATATTTCAGTCAGAAGAATAGGCGAAGAAAAGAAAAAGGCAAAAAAGGCAATCTGATGGAATCCAGCTGCGATGGTTACCTGGCGGTATTTGTGGTTTTTTAAAACTTCTAAATCCAAAAGCGGGCTACTAGAACGTTTACAACTAACCCAGAAAAACCACGTGGTTAAAAATGCCATTACAACAAGGATCAGAATTTTTGTCGAAGCCCACCCCCATTCATTTCCTTGCAGTAAAACTAAAGTAACTAAACCTATTGATAAAATTCCGCTGAAAACAGTCGTTAAATTCAATTCTTCGGAAGCTTCCGGCAGGTAGCTCTCATTAAGAACTCTTATGCCTGCGATCAAAGCTATAAAACCCAGAACTGCTAAAAAAGCAAAAGTAGCGCGCCAACCGAAAAACTCAATTAAAGAGCCGGAAGATATTGGCCCGAGAACTCCAGCAGTTGCACCAATTGAACCCCACAAGCCAACAGCTGCTCCTTGGTGCTTTTGCGGTATGTCGCTTAGAACCATTGCCAAGGCTGTTGGAACAAGTAAGGCAATACCTGCGCCTTGAAAAGTGCGGGCTAAAAGAAAAATCTCAGGATTGGGTGTAAATGCCGCTAACGAAACGGCCAATGTGGTAAGTGAAAGACCGATAAGGAACAACTTTCGACGGCCGTAACGATCTGAAAGACGGCCAAATAACAAAAGCAGTGAGGTCATAGTAACCAGATATGAAGTAGCTCCCCAGTTGATTATCTGTCTTTTAGAGTCATCGAAATCTGCACGGATTTCGGGAAGTGATACGGCAGTTATGCCCAGATCCAGAGTCATCAAAAATATGCTCGAGGAAGCAACTATCAGAGATACCCAAGGTCTTGTTTTTGGGGTGTTTTTCTCAGTAGAGGAATCTTTAGATGGCCTTTCAGATAGTTCCGACTCAAAAGACTCCATCAATATTCATAACATGAAAAACTTAAAAGGTTTCACTTGTAGAACTTTTTCCTACAAATTGCTATGAAAAAAACTCTACGGTAAGATTATGGTCTCTTTATTACCCTAAGGTTAAATATGAAACGGAAACTTCTAGCCCCCTCACTGGAAACACATTTGGATGTCCGCAGTGAGCAGTTTCATAAAAACCGTTCTGACATGCTCGAACAACTTGAAGAGCTTGAAGAGCTTTTAGATGAAGCAGAAGCTGGAGGCGGACCTGAAACAACAAAAAGGCACAGATCAAAAGGAAAGATGCCGATTCGTGAACGTATCGCAAACGTTCTCGACCCTGACAGTCCTTTTCTTGAAATTAGTCCGTTAGCGGCAGCTGATTCAGATTACACAACAGGAGGTGGATTTGTAGTTGGTGTTGGTGTAATAGCTGACACCGAATGTGTGATCCTTGGAAACGACCCGACAGTCCAAGCTGGCGCAATGACTCCTTATGTCGTTAAAAAGTGGATGCGCGCTTTAGAAATTGCTCGAGATAACCATATGCCGTATGTGAGTTTCGTCGAATCAGCAGGGGCTGACCTAAACATCCCAACTGGTGGTGGTGACAAGTCAAATAGTCGCCGAGCTCAAGTCAGTCACTTTGCCGAGTCAGGACGTTTTTTCTACGAAATGATTGAACTGTCAAAAATGGGAATCCCTACAATCTGTGTGGTCTTTGGAACTGCAACTGCAGGTGGTGCGTATCAGCCTGGAGTTTCTGATTACAACATTTTCATTCGAGAACAGTCAAAGGTTGCATTAGGAGGTCCACCTCTTGTAAAGATGGCAACTGGTGAGGAATCTAGTGACGAAGAAATAGGGGGCGCTCAGCTTCATGCTGAAAAGTCAGGTCTTGCCGACTATTTAGCAGAAGATGAAATGGATGCTCTGAGACTCTGCAGAGAAGTTATTTCACATCTGGATTGGAAAAAACCAGACCCAGAGCCAAGTTATTTCTCCGAAGAACCGGTTCATGACCCTGAGGAACTGTTGGGAATAATCGACAGGGACTTAAGACAACCAGTAGACATTCGTGAAGTGGTTTCGAGAATTGTTGATGCTTCCCGATTCGAGGAGTTTAAACCCCTTTATGGCCCGGCGATGGTGTGCGGTTGGTCAACAATAGACGGTTATCCAATCGGAATACTAGGAAACAATGGCGTCATATTTCCCGAAGAAGCTGAAAAAGCAGCGCATTTCATTCAATTGTGTAACAGGCAAAATACTCCCCTGCTGTTCCTGCATAATGTTCCAGGATTCATAGTGGGAAGCGACTTTGAAAAAGCAGGGATCATAAAAAAAGGCTCCCAACTTATAAATGCTATTTCCAACTCAACTGTCCCTCACATCGCAGTAATAGTCGGAAAATCAATGGGCGCTGGAAATTATGGCATGTCTGGACGAGCATATGGGAATAGGTTCACTTTTCTTTGGCCTACAGCGAAAATCGCCGTTATGGGGCCGAAACAAATAGCTGGAGTCATGTCCATAGTCCGCAAAGGAAGAGCTGAACGCAAGGGGGAAGAATTTGACGAGGAAGCAGACGCTGCAATAGTGCAGAAAGTTGAAGAAATACAAGAACGTGGATCTTTAGCGCTGGTGGCGACCGGAGCTGTAAGTGACGATGGGATAATAGATCCGAGAGACACACGCACCGTGATCAGTATCTGCTTGTCAACTTTCCGAAATAAACCAATCGAAGGTTCACAAAAATACGGAGTCTTCAGACTATGACGATCAACACACTTTTAGTCGCTAACAGAGGAGAGATAGCTAGACGCATTTTTAGAACTGCAAAGTCGATGGGTATTATTTGCATCGCTGTATACACCGATGCCGACAGCAATGAACCTTTTGTTAAGGAAGCTGATCGATCAATTCGCCTTCCGACCAACTATCTAGACATCGAGGCTATTATTGCCGCTGCTGAAAAAACCCAGTCTGATGCCATTCACCCTGGTTATGGGTTCCTATCTGAAAATGCTTCATTCGCTAGAGCGGTGATTGAAGCAAATATCAATTGGGTGGGCCCTTCTCCAGAAGTTATTGAAGCTATGGGAGACAAGATTGAAGCAAAAAAAATTGCCGATAAAGCGAAAGTTCCGACTCTTCCATCTTCTGATGACCTGAAGGATTTCTCATCTGTCGGTTTCCCTCTGCTAGTTAAAGCTGCTGCAGGTGGCGGAGGCAAAGGGATGCGAATTGTCGAAAATAAAAATGATCTAAAAGAAGCTATTTCTGCAGCTCAAAGGGAAGCTAAGAACGCTTTTGGAGATGAAAGAGTTTTCCTGGAAAAATACATATCTAAATCCAGACATATAGAAGTTCAAATCCTAGGAGATTCTCACGGAAACCTATTGCATCTGGGTGAAAGAGAGTGCTCAATTCAACGCAGGCATCAAAAAATAATAGAAGAGTCTCCTTCTTCTGTTATCAATGACGAACAGAGAGTTCTTATAACTGAAGCTGCATTGAGAATGGGAGAAACTCTTGAATACCAGTCAGCTGGAACAGTTGAATTTCTTTTCGATGATGAAACGGGAGATTTCTTTTTCCTCGAGGTAAATACACGCTTACAAGTAGAGCATCCCGTGACAGAAGCGATTACGGGGATTGACCTAGTACGTGAACAATTAAGGATCTCTTCTGGTGAGATAGTGTCATTCACTCAAGAAGGCCTCAAAGTAGAAGGGCATGCTATTGAAGCACGTTTGTACGCTGAAGACCCAGTAAATGACTTTCTGCCCGCCACCGGAAGAATTTTGGCTTTCTCTCCCCTAAACGGAAACAATGTACGTTGGGATTCTGGTGTAGAAAAAGGTTCTTTTGTAGGTGTTGAATATGACCCGATGCTGGCAAAAGTTATTTCACATTCACCCAACCGAACTGAAGCTGCATTGACTCTTGCTAACGCACTCGAAAATCTGCATTTGGCCGGAGTGACAACAAATCGTGACTTTCTAACTTCGGTTCTTCGACACGACAGATTTCTGAAGGGAGACACAACTACTGATTTCATAGAAGAAAACTCACCCGAACCAAAGCTTCAATTAACAGAAAATGAACTTGAGAACGCAGCAATTACAGCTGCTCTGTGGCTTCAAGGTAAAAATCGTAAAAACTCAATTGTTTTATCGTCTATTCCTAGTGGATGGAGAAATGGCAGACTTCCCGCTCAGGAAATTTCTCTTCTGCATGATGGGGAGAACTTGAATGTCTCTTATAAGTCACGACGCGATGCTTCCTTTCTTTTTAATGACAAAAAAATCGTAAAACTTCACAAATGGTCAGCAAGGAGCATCGAGGCTGAGATAGAAGATGAGAGAATAAACTCTTTAATCACTGAAAGCCCAGAAACAATTCATGTCCAAACAACCAAAGGAACAGTTTCTTTTGTGATTGTGCCTCGTTTCGAACCCCCAGGATTTCAAATAGCTGAAGGAAGCCTCGTGGCACCAATGCCGGGAGTCGTTCTCGAAATAAGAGTTTCTCCGGGAGATAGCGTTTCCACTGGTGACACACTCTTGGTTCTCGAAGCTATGAAAATGGAGAACCATATAAAAGCCCCCCATGATGGAACAGTTTCAGAAATCCTCGTTTCTGAAAACCAGCAGTTGGAGAATGGGGTTCCTCTTCTAGTTATAAACCAAACCGATGATAGTGAGAAAAGCAAAAATGACTGAACCAATTCGTGTTGCCAATTGCTCCGGTTTCTATGGTGATCGTCTTTCCGCTGCTACCGAAATGGTTAACGATGGACCCATTGACGTTTTGACTGGTGACTGGCTAGCCGAACTGACAATGCTCATCTTGGCCAGAACACAAGCTAAAAGACCAAATGGTGGTTACGCGCGTTCTTTTGTGACTCAAATGGAACAAGTAATGGCTACATGCATGGAAAAAAATATAAAGGTGGTAAGTAACGCCGGAGGTCTGGATCCGGCTAGTTGTGCTGAAGCAGTTGCTGAAGTCGCAGAAAAAGTTGGACTTAATCCTTCTATTGCCTATATCGAAGGTGACAATATTTTGTCACGTCTATCTGAGCTAGCGGATTCAGGAATTGACTTTAAACACATGGATACAGGAGAGGAAATAACTGATCTTGAAAGCTATATAAGCGCAAATGCTTATTTGGGTTGCTGGGGAATAGTTGAAGCGCTCAATAAAGGGGCTGACATTGTCATAACTGGACGTGTAACCGACGCGGCGGTTGTTTGCGGACCCGCTGCTTGGCATCACAAATGGACAAAAGATGATTGGGACTCCCTTGCTGGTGCGGTGGTTGCCGGACATGTAATTGAATGTGGGACTCAAGCAACCGGAGGAAACTACTCTTTCTTTACTGAAGTCGACGGCATGAGTCGTACCGGATTTCCTTGGGCAGATATCGCTTCTGATGGTTCTTCTGTAATCGGCAAACATGATGGAACAGGAGGTGAGGTTTCTATAGGCACTGTCACTTCACAACTTCTCTATGAAATCGGTTCACCCTCCTATCTGGGTCCTGATGTGACAGCGAGGTTCGACTCGTTGGAGCTAAAGCAGCTATCTTCCGATCGGGTTCAAATCGAAAAAGTTAAAGGTGAGCCACCGCCAGAGGCCTTAAAAGTGTCAATGAACAAACTTGGAGGATTCAGGACCGACATGTCTATTGCTTTGACTGGTTTAGACATTGAAGAAAAAGCAGACCTTGTACAGGAAGCATTCTGGAAGGCTTGTCCGTATGAACCTGCTGATTTTGAATCAGTTAAAACCAGAGTGGTAAGGACCGACAAAGACGACCCTGAGAGCAATGAAGAAGCGGTTGCATTGTGGAAGATAACGGTGAAAGATTCTGATGAAAGAAAAGTTGGTAGAGCTATCTTCAATTCTGTTAATGAACTGGGTTTAGCGACGATACCTGGCATGTTTGGAGTGGGTGGTGGAGGCAATGCTAGACCATTTGGAATCCATTGGCCTGCTCTAATTCCAAGTGATCTGGTTCCACAGCATGTGATTTTTCTCGAAGGTGAGAGAACTGTAGTCGAATCACATGTTCCGGGAACTTCTTTTGTCTTTGACTCAGTCGATGAAAAAATTGTGAAAACCGATTTTGGTCCTACAAAAAAAGCTCCGCTAGGACTATTAGTAGGAGCAAGATCAGGAGATAAAACTGGTAATGCCAATCTCGGTGTTTTCGCTCGCTCCGAAGAGGCTTGGATTTGGTTGGACAACTTTTTAACTACAGACAAACTTCAGGAACTTTTACCTGAGACTGCCGATTTAAAAGTGGACAGGTACCGGCTTCCGAAAATATATTCACTCAACTTTGTGGTACATGGGCTTTTAGAAGAGGGGGTTGCCGCTTCCACTCGACAAGACAGTCAAGCTAAGAGTTTCGGAGAATGGCTTCGTGCCAGAGTAGTGGATATCCCCGAAGGACTCATCGGATAGTCATGGACTTTGATTTTCCCCCAGATGATGATCCTAG
>DBFL01000041.1:2856-5239 GCA_002294285.1 Candidatus Neomicrothrix sp. UBA881 | reverse complement strand
TGGCCTGAGCCCTGGGGTGTTTCAGCTGAACCCATGCATCAGTTGATAATAGACGAAGAACTGAGAAAGGCTCGGATAAGCCGTCCTGCTAACCCGATAGGAATAGGATGGGCCGGACCAACAATTCTGGCTGCTGGAACTGATCACCAAAAAGAACGTTTTCTTCCAAGTATTTTAAACGGCGAAGATTTCTGGTGTCAGCTGTTTAGTGAGCCTGATGCGGGTTCTGATCTAGCGAATCTTTCCACTCGAGCTATTCGAGACGGAGATGAATACGTAATTAATGGTTCTAAAATTTGGTCCAGCGGCGCTCATCTGGCCTCATTCGGAATCTTAATTGCACGTACAAACCCTGATGCGCCAAAACATCAAGGGATATCTTATTTCATATGCCCAATGGACCTGCCTGGGATTTCAATGGAACCAATAGTCGACATGACTACCGCGCACTCATTCAACCAAGTCTTTTTTGATGAAGTGAAACTTCCAGTTGAATTTTTAGTAGGAGAAGAAGGTGATGGGTGGAGACTCGCAAGAATGACACTTGCCAATGAGCGTGTTTCTTTATCTGCCGGAGGGTCACTGTGGGGTGACGGTCCTTCAATGGACACTCTTCTCGATCTGATAAAAGATTCCGGTGGAGAAGATGATCCAGTCATCCGGCAACAATTGATGAATCTATACTGCGAATCCGAAGTGCTTAGACTCAACAGGTTGAGGACCTTAAGTGCACGGCTAGCCGGGAAGGTCCCCGGCCCTGAAGCATCAATACAGAAATTGATGGCTGATCACCATGGACAAAATGTGATGGAAACAGCTAAGAACCTCTGTAATGCTTCGGGGATGATCAAAGGATCTGGTCCTACTGGAAAAATAGACCCTTCTTTAAGCCATGGACCCACTCAAGTGAATGTTGACAAAAAAAACTTTCCTACCACAGACCCCATTTGGCATTTTGGATTCCTTTTCTCCCCTGCTCTCACCCTCGGTGGTGGAACTTTTGCGGTGCAGAGAAATATTGTGGCAGAAAGAGTGCTCGGTCTTCCACGTGATATTGACGTTGAAGAAGGCAAAACATGGACGGAAGCCAGAAAAAAATGAAAGACACCGTTCTAAAGCAACAACCAAAGAGCATCGACTCTCATTTGAAAGAAATTCGCCCTCCTGAGATGGTCCTTTCAAAACAAAAAGAAACTGAACTAACTGAAAGACAGCGCAGCCTGCTCTCAGGTTTAGGAAAGCTCTTTAATAAAGGGTTCGCTAATCTGACAATGGCAGAAATAGCCAAAGAGCTGAACTGCTCTTTAAGGACTCTCTACAGTTTGGCTCCAAGCAAAGAACAACTGGTTCTAATCGTGATTGAAAGAAACCTCTGGGCAAGAGGGAGGACGGCAATGTCTGCTATATCCCCTAACATGCAACCATTAAAAGCTATTCGCACATATCTACAAGCTGCGAACGTGGCTGCTGCAAACACTACAGAAGCTTTCGCCCGAGATCTCCAAACAGTTCCATCCGCTCAACAATTAATCGAGGACCATAATTCTTACTTGATATCAATCACACACCGATTATTGGATATAGCTGTAGACAATGGTGAGATAGGAGATGTTGACACAGCAGCAATAGCGAGACTGATGGCAGGGATAGGACGTGACTTTTCCAGACCTGAAGTAATCGGCTCTTTGAGATCATCACCGAAAGAAGCAGCAGATGAGGCTTTAGATGTAATACTCGCAGGGCTAACTTCACAAAGTGAAAAAATTTAGACAAGGATTATCCAAGGAACAATATGAACGTAGATGAAACAATTGAGGACCTAATTGCAGAACAAAAGGCTCTAGATAGTGTCGTCTCAAAATTAGATGACACGATGTGGAGTACTCCTACCGCAAGCGACAGGTGGGATGTCGCTGATCAAATCGGACACCTGACTTATTTTGATAATGCCGCTGCCTCAGCTATCACCGACCCGGACGAATTCAGAGCCTCATTTGATGATCTTGTAGCATCTGCAGCAAATGGAAACGAAGCGTCTGATAATTTCACGCTTGGTGTCTACCGTTCAATGACACCAGAAGTTCTTTTGAATTCGTGGAGAGAAGGTCGCGAAAATTTAAAAAATGCAGCATTAACTCTCGAAAATGATAGTCGTGTCATCTGGTATGGACCTTCAATGGGATCAAATTCATTTCTTACAGCAAGACTTATGGAGACCTGGGCACACGGGCAAGACATTATTGATGCTGTAGGAGGTGAACGTCCTGACTCTTCAAGACTTCGCCACATCGCTCATCTGGGTGCAATCACTCGTGAATGGTCCTATATAAATCGACGTCTAGAAATACCTGAAGGAGAAGTCTATATTTCTCTAGCTGGACCG
>DBFL01000041.1:0-2476 GCA_002294285.1 Candidatus Neomicrothrix sp. UBA881 | reverse complement strand
GGATTTCTGCCTTGTGGTTACTCAACGTAGACACTTAAACGATACTGAACTTGAAGTAAAAGGGGATGTTGCAAAGGATTGGATGGGATTGGCGCAAGCTTTTGCTGGACCTCCGACGGACGGTCCGGCTAGAAGGAGTGAGAAATGAGTTTAGTGAAAACAGAATTTGATGATGGTGTGTTAACCATAATCCTATGTGATGAAGAGAATCGAAATGCCCTCAGCGTCGGTCTTACTTCTGAACTAGCAAAAACTCTAGATGAGGCAGAACTTAACTCTGAAGTAAGGGCAATTGTCTTGACTAATAGCGGTCGTGTTTTCTGTGCTGGGGCGGACCTGTCAGAAAGGTCTTCAAATAAAGGAGTTGATTCTTCTGCTAAACCGGTTGATCCATTAGAGATTTTTGGGAGGTTCAGAAAATCATCCAAACCATATATCGGAAAGATAGCTGGTCACTGTGTAGCAGGCGGAATGGGTATAGCTGCTGCAATGGATATCTCAATAGCCACAGAAGAAGCTAAATTTGGTTTTACCGAAGTGCGTATAGGAGTGGCTCCCGCGATTATTTCTGTGCTTTGCCTACCAAAAATGCGCCCGTCTGAAGCGAGTGAAGCTTTCCTCCGTGGTAATCGTTTTTCAGCTTCTGAAGCTGTCCGAATGGGACTTATTAACGCTTCAGTACCTGCTGAGAAACTTGATGCAGCCGTTGAAGAAGTACTCTCTGACATTAAAGCCGGAGGTCCAGAAGCGATTGCGGCCGCTAAACAATTGATATTGAGAGTGCCTCACATGCAAACAGATGAAGCTTTCAGTTGGACTTCCAAAATGTCAGCCGATCTTTTTAAAGGAGATGAAGCTCAAGAAGGCATGCGGGCTTACTTGGAAAAAAGATCTCCATCTTGGATAAAAGAACAGTCTGATTAAATTGTTTTAATATGGCATCGTCCCGCCATCAACTGGGAACAAAGTACCAGTGATGTTCCGTCCAGAATCAGAAGCGAGAAGTAAAGCTACAGCAGCAACTTCCTCAACCGTATTCGGTCTTTTGATTGCAGAATCTGAAGTGAAAAGTTCCACAAGCGCGTCATACCCATCAAGACCCATAGCTACCGCTGATGCTGGACCCGTATCACGCAAAATATCTGTCTCAACTACTCCTGGCAAAATAGCATTAACTGTTATACCTAAAGTGCCTACTTCCTGAGCGGCCACCTTAACTAGACCGTTTACAGCATGTTTTGTGGCAACATATCCGGGTATGCCAGGTTTGCCTAACTTACCTTCAACGGATGAAGTAACAAGGATTCTCCCGTATTCTCTTGGAATCATATGATTTAAAGCTTTCCTCATACCCCAAAAGACATGGTTTAGATTCCAGTCAACCTCAAGTTTCCATTCCTCATCTGTCATATCTGCTACTGGAGCAGTCATTTGAACTCCACCCGAATTCAAACAACAGATATCAAGTTGTCCAAAGGTTTCTAAAGAAAAATCAACCAGACCTTCAACAGTTGACTGTTCTGAGGCATCTCCAGCAAAAAACGCCACAGATTCGCCTGCATCCATTTCTTCTATACACTTCTGTCCTTTTTCTTCATCACGACCGTTTACTACAACTTTTGCTCCTTCTGCTACAAAGGTTTCTGCCATAGCACGTCCAATTGAACGCGTGCCACCCGTAATGCATGCAACTTTTCCTTCAAGTTTTCCCATAATTTTCCTCCTGCGACTTGGTTAGTAAGGCGCTGTTCCCCCATCTATTGAAATCAAAGAACCAGTAATTCCTGCACCAGCCTCTGAAGTAAGCAATACGCAAACCTCAGCTACATCTTCGACTTCATTTAGTCGTTTAATGGCCGATTCTTGTGCAAAAAGATCCAATGCTGCTTCATAACTTTCAAGTCCCATCGACTCAGCTGCTATAGGTAAAACTTCCTTGACTATGTCTGTTTCAATAAGACCTGGGCAAACTGCGTTGACCGTGACACCTAATGTGCCAACTTCTTGTGCAGAAGACTTAACTAACCCGTTTATAGCATGCTTTGCAGCAACATAAATCGCTAATCCAGGTTTTCCGACTTTGCCCTCTACAGACGAAACAGCAATTATCCTTCCCCATCCCTGCGGAATCATATGTCCTAAAGATGCACGCATTGTCCAAAATGTGTGCCAAAAATTCCACACTAAAGAATCTTCCATTGCCTCATCTGTGAGCTCTGCTACTGGCGCATGATTAGAAGCTCCACCAGCATTGGCTACAAGAATGTCTATCTTTCCGTACTTCTCTACAGTTCCACTAATGATTGACTCGCATCCTTCACGAGACTTCACGTCAGCGGAAATAAAATGGGCTTTATCACCCGCACCTATTTCTTCGAGTGCTTTAGCGCCCTTTTCTTCACTTCGACCATTGATAACAACACTCGCTCCCTCACGAAGCAAAGCTTCTGCGATAGCTCTCCCTATTCCACGGGTT
>DBFL01000049.1:2006-3807 GCA_002294285.1 Candidatus Neomicrothrix sp. UBA881 | reverse complement strand
GGTATTGGGTTACTGATGACGATTTAGTTGTTATGGCCAGCGAGGTGGGAGTTCTGGAAATCACCCCAGAGAAGATAATTGAAAAAGGCCGGCTTGAACCCGGTCGAATGTTTCTAATTGACACGAATGAAGGGCGGATCATACGCGATCAAGAAATTAAAGAGGGCTTGGAGCAACAGAAACCTTATAAGGAATGGTTGAATAAAAACCTTGTTCATCTCCGTGACTTACCGTCTGCAGAAGTCGCTGAAGATCCGAGCATTTCTCTTTTAGAACGCCAACAAATCTTCGGGTACACACATGAAGAAATAAAACTTCTCATTGCACCAATGGTAAGGGACGAAAAAGAAGCTATCGGCTCAATGGGGAATGATTCGCCTATTGCAGCGTTATCTCAAAGGTCAAGAAATGTTTATGATTACTTTCAGCAGCTGTTTGCACAAGTGACAAATCCACCTTTGGACGGAATTCGCGAAGAACTTATAACCGCAGTTTGTGTCAATATCGGCTCTGAGGGGAATCTCCTTTCACCTGTCGAGGAGTCATGTAGAAAACTGTTTTTCCCTGGTCCCTTTCTCACCGAAGAAGAACTCGCACGAATAGAGTTTGTCAATAAAACCGATGAATTAAAGGACTTTAAAGCATTAAAAATTGACGCAGTTTTCGACAGTGATTCTGGAGAACAGGGACTAATAAATGCTTTAAGTGAGATCAAGACGGTTGCTTCTGAAGCAATTAAAACGGGAGTGAATATCCTGATAATCTCCGATCGTAAAGTCGACAAGGATAAAGCCCCAATCCCTTCTTTGCTGGCCGTAGGCGCAATACATCACCACCTGATAGAAGAAAAGACACGGAGCATGGTGGGGCTAATAGTAGAAAGCGGCGACGCTAGGGAAGTTCACCATATGGCAACCTTGCTCGGATATGGCGCATCAGCTGTTTGTCCTTACATGGCTTTTGAAACAATAGATTCACTAATTGAAAACATTAAGCATGGTGTTAGTCCTCAATTGAGTTCTGAGAGCGCGAGACGACGTTATATAAAAGCACTTGAAAAAGGTTTATTGAAAATAATGTCAAAAATGGGAATTTCTACCGTCGCGTCATATTCAGGAGCCCAAATTTTCGAAGCAATAGGCCTCGGTCATGACGTTGTGCGAGAGTGCTTTAACGGAACCGTTAGTCGCTTGGGTGGGGTTGGATTCGATGTACTCGCGAATGAAATAAAACAAAATCATGAAGTTGCATATCCGAAAAACCCAGGAGCTAAAATTCACCGTACATTGAAACCTGGTGGAGAGTATCAATGGCGCAGAGAAGGAGAAATTCACCTCTTTAATCCAGAAACCGTCTTCAAATTGCAGCATGCAACAAAAGAAGGCCGGTATGACATTTTTCGTGAATACACAAATCTGATCGATTCACAATCTGAAGATTTGTCAACACTTCGGGGATTGTTCAAATTCAAGAAATCTCTCAGACCTTCGATCCCTATAGAAGAAGTTGAACCTGTGTCAGAAATCGTTAAGAGATTTGCCACAGGAGCAATGTCTTATGGTTCAATCTCCGGGGAAGCTCACGAGACGCTTGCTATCGCTATGAACCGAATAGGTGGAAAATCAAATACAGGTGAAGGTGGGGAAGATGCTGACAGGTTCCTCCCAGATGATAATGGCGACCTTCGGAGATCGGCAATTAAACAAGTAGCCTCAGGGCGTTTTGGTGTTACTAGTGAATATCTAGTCAACAGCGATGACTTGCAAATAAAAATGGCACAAGGAGCAAAACCTGGTGAAGG
>DBFL01000049.1:1193-1708 GCA_002294285.1 Candidatus Neomicrothrix sp. UBA881 | reverse complement strand
GGAGCAAAACCTGGTGAAGGAGGACAACTTCCAGGACACAAGGTTTACCCGTGGATAGCAAAAACACGACATTCAACACCTGGCGTTGGATTGATTTCACCACCGCCACATCATGACATTTACTCAATAGAAGACCTGGCACAGTTGATCTACGATTTGAAAAATTCAAATCCTGAAGCAAGGGTTCACGTAAAATTAGTAGCAGAAGTTGGAGTGGGAACCGTAGCCGCTGGAGTGTCTAAAGGACATGCAGACGTTGTGCTTATCTCTGGCCATGATGGCGGTACAGGTGCATCACCTTTAACATCAATAAAACACGCAGGTGCCCCTTGGGAACTCGGATTAGCTGAGACACAGCAAACCCTACTGCTGAACGGGCTAAGAGACAGAATAGTTGTGCAAGTAGACGGACAATTGAAAACCGGCCGAGATGTAGTTATTGCAGCATTACTGGGTGCTGATGAATTTGGATTCGCTACAGCTCCTCTAGTTGTAATGGGATGCATAATGATGCG
>DBFL01000049.1:0-801 GCA_002294285.1 Candidatus Neomicrothrix sp. UBA881 | reverse complement strand
GAGTTTGTAGTCAATTTTTTTGAATTCATAGCAGAAGAAGTACGAGAAATACTTGCTGAACTGGGGTTTCGTTCCCTCGAGGAAGCGATTGGAGAAGTCGAATGTCTAGATGTTGAAGACGCAATTTCTCACTGGAAAGCAGATGGCTTAGATCTGTCGCCGATACTTTATTCGCCAATTTTACCCGAAGGTACCCCTAGGCGACAAACAACCTTTCAGGATCATGGATTAGAGGATGTTTTAGACAGAGAACTCATTGAAAAGTCAAAAAAAGCATTGGAAGACAAAGAGCCGACTGTAATTGATTCTCCCATAAACAATACAAATAGGTCAGTAGGGACAATGCTTGGATATGAGTTAACAAAACGTCATGGGGGAGAAGGCCTTCCAGATGAAACCATTCGTATCAATATGAAAGGTTCTGCCGGTAACAGTTTTGGTGCGTTTATCCCCTCAGGAATATCACTCCGACTTCAAGGGGACGCAAACGACTACGTGGGTAAAGGCCTTTCGGGTGGAAAGATATACCTACGTCCAGATGAGGCTGCCTCTTTTGAATCAGAAGAGCAAGTAATAGCGGGGAACGTTCTGCTGTACGGCGCTACGAGTGGCGAAGCTTTCTTTAGTGGGAAAGTAGGGGAACGATTCTGTGTGCGAAATTCAGGAGCTACTGCGGTAGCCGAGGGCATAGGTGACCATGGATGCGAATATATGACCGGCGGTCGTGCTGTTATTCTCGGTCCGACTGGAAGAAATTTTGCAGCAGGAATGTCCGGTGGTATTGCGTTTGTCTATGACCCA
>DBFL01000013.1:5927-8390 GCA_002294285.1 Candidatus Neomicrothrix sp. UBA881 | reverse complement strand
TGTTGCCTGCAACGATGTTTCTCCTGCAAAAACAAGTGACATCGATGCAAGAGTAGCGAAGTCAGAGATTTCATTGTCACCTAAATTTATTTCTCCATTTCTTTGCCTGTCTCCAGCCCAAGCTGCTTTATTTACTAGAAGGCGTGCACCGTCACATAAACCTGGTAAATCTGCTAATCCATGTTGAACTGCTTGAAAACTTCCAATAGGTTTGCCAAATTGGTGACGATCTTTCACGTAGCTAACAGTCATTTCAATTGAGCTACGAGTAATGCCAACAAGAAAAGCCGATATTAGGGTTTTCCATTCGTTTAGAGCTCTATCAAAAATTTCTATTGCTTCTTCACCTTCTGCAATAACACTGAAGTTTTTCAATTCACGGTGTGCTATCGGAAGGTCCCCATGATTAGGTAGGGATCTATTAGGCGGTTCATCTTTTATTAGTATGATTTTGTCCTCGTGCAAAGCAATTAATCTATTTGCGATGGCACCTGATGGGACTGACTTGGCAACTTCTTTTGTGGTGGGTCTTATTGCGATTCCAGCAATTAGAGCTCCAGTTAATACCTCTGTTTCCAGAACGTTTAATTTTTCCAAAACCCTTGACGAGACTATGTGGTCGATAATTGGTAGAGGAGCTATATGTGCTCCGGCTTCTTCTGACATAATGGCCAGTTCAGACAATGAAGCGCCCCCGCCTTCTGGTAGTGAAACTCCCATTCCATGTGCGCCGGTTTCGGCCAGTCTTTCCCAAGCTCGAGAGTCAAAACCTAAGGGCACGGAGTTTCTAGCACTTTCGGGTCCGGTTTGTTCAATAAAGAAATTGGAGAAAACATCCTTAATCGTCTGTTGGTCAACATTCATTCCTAAATCCACAAGTAAATCTTATCTAGGCTCCGTTAGTGGAATTGCATGGGAAGTAGATAGTGTCCGTTTATGGAACAAAATATTGAAGGTTCAGAGGGTATTGATGTCGAGCAGATTGGCTATCAGGTAACTATTACGCTGAATCGCCCCGAAGTTATGAATGCGATGACAACACAAATGTTTGCAGATTTTGGACGAATCTGTAGAGATATTTCCAGAGACGAAAGCGTAAGAGCGGTTGTTATTACCGGCGCTGGAGATAATTTCTGCTCTGGGGCAGATGTCGGAGGACAAGGAAGCAAAATAGATTCCGAAGTAAAACGTTCGCATATAAAGAGCATGAGACAGATAAGTGAATCTGTATTAGCCCTAAACGAAATTCCACATCCTGTTGTTGCCAAAATAAGAGGTGTGGCGGCCGGCGCAGGTATGAATCTTGCATTGGGTTGCGACTTACTTATTGCTTCAGAAAGTGCCAGATTTTCAGAAATTTTTGCTCGGAGAGGTTTGTCGATTGATTTTGGAGGTTCATGGCTTCTCCCACGACAAATAGGTATGCATCGAGCCAAAGAACTAGTTTTGTTGGCTGAAGTTATTGATTCCACGGAAGCTGATCGTATTGGTCTAGTGAATCGGGTAGTAGCTGACAGTGATCTTGAAGTAACGGTGCAGGAAATTGTCGATCGTTTATCGTCTGGTCCACCTGTTGCACTTTCGATGAGCAAAAAATTGCTTAATGCTGGACTTAATTCATCTTTGAGTCAGTCTCTTGAGGCTGAGGCACAAGCCCAGTCGGTTAATTTTGAAACAGAAGATGTTAAAGAAGCAGCGATTGCTTGGATCGAAAAACGATCTGCGGTTTTTAAGGGTTATTGAAAATTTTTAAATCGTTTTCGGAGGAAACCCAGGACCTTCTCTGTCATTACCTGACATGTCGGCATTTAACCTTGATTTTTCCATCAAAGTTTTTACAACATTAGTAAGGTCTGATGGTTCGTCTCCTTGTGTTTCACTAGGCCCGAGGTGCCAACCTTCAGCAATGCCGAGCTTGTCACCGCGTATATCGAACACACGCCCAGTTACATTCTGTGCTTCTTCGCTGCAAAGCCATGTTGCTATTAGGGCAATCCATCTTGGGGACATTGATTCACGAAGTTCGTCGCTTACACCATCACTTCCACCCATTAAAGGTTCAGTAAGTCTAGAAATTGCAGTTGGTGCTAAGCAGTTAACTGTTACACCGTATTTAAATAGTTCTTGTGCTGCTATAACACTGAAAGCAGCAATTCCCGCTTTAGCTGCACCATAGTTAGTTTGGCCAACGTTCCCATAAATACCGGAAGGTGATGAAGTGTTAATTACGCGACCAAAAGTTTCACCACCTGCTTTCACAGATTCTCTCCAAAAAACTGAAGCATGATGTGTTGGAGCGAAAGTTCCTTTCAAATGAACATTGATCACAGCGTCCCAGTCATTTTCAGACATTGAAAACAACATTCGGTCTCTAAGAATTCCAGCATTGTTTATGAGTATGTCTATCCTTCCCCAAGTGTCAACGGCTTCTTGAACCATCGCTCCAGCAGCTTCAAAATCGGC
>DBFL01000013.1:0-5537 GCA_002294285.1 Candidatus Neomicrothrix sp. UBA881 | reverse complement strand
GTGAGATCTTCGCCGTGACCTGACTCGTCCCCTCCAAGATCGTTGACAACTACTTTTGCGCCTTCACTGGCAAGCATAAGTGCATGCTCGCGTCCGATTCCTCTTCCTGCACCTGTAACAATAGCTACTCGATTTTTGCAAGATTCATTCATTTTTGTCTCCATATTGTTATTTCTATTTGCTGACGATACATCCCATTAAGGAAAAATCATTTAAGAACTCAAAGTCTTTCAAATTTTTCAAGGTCTAGAGTCCAATTAGAAAGATTTTCATGACCATCTTCGGTAATTAAGACCTGATCTTCTAGTTTTACTCCTTGGCCGCCAGACCTAGACCCAACATATGCTTCTACAGTCAGCACCATTCCTGGTAAAAGAACTCCGTCATAACCATATTCCTCCCAAGCGTCTGGCAGATAAATGTCAGGGTATTCGTCACATTGACCCACCCCATGAAAGAGACATGAATAATGACGGTATTCATCAACTGGAGGGGTCCAAGAATTATGTGTCAATTCATAGAAAGTCGTTCCAGGTTTAAGCAATTCGGTATTTCTGTGCATTTGCTCTACAGCTAGTGAGTGGACTTGACGCTGTTGTTTATTGGGTTTTACATCACCACAAATCCATGTTCTTGAAATGTCCGTCATCATTGAATAAGGACCCACAAAATCAGTGTCGAAAGCTACAAGATCACCCTCATTGATGATGTTGCTACTTGATTCTTGAAACCAAGGATTGGTTCTCTGTCCCGCAGAAAGAAGTCTGCACTCCATCCATTCCCCATGTCTTAAAAGCATCTCAGACCACATAGTTGCCCAGAGTTGGTTTTCAGTAATGCCAGGTTCCATTGCTTCAAATGTCTTCTGACAAGAGATCCAAGTTGTTTCCACAGAGCATCGCATAGCTTTTATTTCATCCGGCGATTTGATCATTCTGGCTGACTCCATGATTTTCATTCCCTCAACCAAATCCAAACCAGCCTGTTGAAGTGCTTGCGCACCTGCAATGGTAGTTACGTCAACAGCTAAACGACGGTTTGTTCCACCATAAGTTTTGATTAGATCATTTATCTCTAAAGCGAATCTTTGTGCCTGTTCTTCAACTCGATCACCAGCTACAAAATAGAAAAAAGTTTTTGCGGGTCTGACTTCATCCACAAGGTGATTGTGAGCAGATAAGAATTCGCAGTTCGGATAATCGAATTGTATCAGTGGTCCGTCTGTTGCTAAAAAGACGTATCTAGAGGGATTATGTGTAATCCACAGTTGCATGTTCGGGGAATAGGTTGCATACATTTGATTCATAGGATCGAAAAGAAGGATTCCCGCAAGATCAGCCTTTGCAAGTTCAGAACGAATTCTTTTCACCCTGTACTCCATCATGGCTTTTTCATCAGGGAGTGAGAGTCCCTCTTTAGCCCATTCGCTTAAAGCAGGTTCACCTGGACCAAGGACCATTCTGTGCCCTGTGGTGGAAGCCCTGCGTATAAGTGGGTCATTGGGGTCTTCGAAAATTTTTCCTTGTGCTCCCATAAAATTTGTTTTCTTTTAATTTCGCATTCGAGATCCGTCAGGATCAAATAGTGGTTCGTTTATTCTTTTTGCTTCACGGAGAATTCCTAACACCTCAATTTCAAAACCCTCATTCATGTTTGCTAGTTCCGAAGGAAGGTAGCCGAGAGCACAGGATTCTTCCGACCAGTGAGAGTAGCCTCCTGAGGTCGCCCAGCCGACGACTTCACCTCCGTACCATATTGGTTCATCACCAAGGACGTCAGAATTTTCTGCATCAACCACAAAAGCGCAAAGTTTCTTTTCAGGACCTTCTTCCAATACCGAATTAAGAGATTCTTTACCGAGAAAACTTTCTTTATCGAATTTTACGAAATTATCCATTCCAGCTTCCAGCGGATTGTAAATGGGTCTGTACTCACTAGCCCATGCCCCGAAATTCTTATCAAATCTCATACTGTCTAAAGCACGTAGTCCAAAAAGTCCAAGGTCGAATTTTTTTCCAGCATCAATTAACAGATCAAATAGTTTTGATTGAAGAGAAGAGGAAACCCAAATTTCGTAACCCAGATCGCCAGTAAAAGATATTCTTCCTACTAAAGATGGGATCATTTCGATAGCCATATTTTTTATATCTAAGAAGCGAAAAT
Source organism: Candidatus Neomicrothrix sp. UBA881 (assembly GCA_002294285.1). Taxonomy (GTDB): domain Bacteria; phylum Actinomycetota; class Acidimicrobiia; order Acidimicrobiales; family MedAcidi-G1; genus MedAcidi-G1. Next base: position 3,374 of record DBFL01000013.1, on the reverse strand, counting down.
TTTCAGATGATATATCCTCGTCCACCAGATAGCTGAGAAGTTCCCTAGAGGCAGGACCAGCAATTGCCAATCCTGTCATGTCGTTCCCTATCGGTCTGTACTGTGTATTTGAATCAAGTGTAAGGTGCTCAAGAAACCATCTTTGGTGGTAACCCTCAGCTATTCCTGAACCAAACAAAATAAATTTCTCTTCTCCTGAAAATTCGTCAATAAGAGAAGCAACAGTGAAGTCCCCAATAAGTTTTCCTGCCTCATTAAGCATTGGGGCTAGAGATATTCTTCCGCTTTTAGGTATGTTATTCGTCAGTAGCCCTTCTAAAAAGATTCGTGCACCAGCTCCAGTGAATTCGTGTTTTGCAAAACCAGTAATTTCCATCATTCCAACATTTTCTCGGACGTTTTTAACTTCTTCAGCTACCACAGGAAAGGCATTGGAGCGCTTAAATGTGACTTCTTCTATTGGTTCTTTTCCGGATGTTTGAAACCAAAGAGGGTATTCAAGTCCGTATGCAGCTCCCCACACGGCATTTGCTTCGGTAAGTTTGCCAAATATTGGTGAAGTGTGAAGGGGTCTGCCTGCAGGTAGTTCTTCATTAGGAAAGCTAATTTGGAAACGTCTACTGTAGTTTTCGATTACTTTGGTCAATGTATATGAAGGTGTCGTCCAGTCGCCGAAACGTGAAACATCCATTCCCCAAACATCAAAGCCTGGATCTCCAGTTGTGATCCAATTTGCCATTGCTAGTCCGACTCCTCCACCTTGACTTAGTCCCGCCATAACACCACAGGCAACCCAATGTCCTCTTTGTCCCCTAATAGGACCAATTAAAGGATTTCCGTCAGGAGCGAATGTAAAAGGACCATTAATAACTTGCTTGATTCCGGCTTCTGCATAAATTGGAAAGTGTGAAAAACCTATTTCAAGCGAAGGTGTAAGTCTTTCAAGGTCTGGTGTAAGAAGTTGTGCACCAAAGTCCCACGGAGTTGCTTTGGTTTGCCAGGGTACGCATGCTTGTTCATAGGTTCCGAGGAGAAGGCTTTTACCCTCAGCTCTTAAGTATATTTCCCCACCAAAGTCAATGACTCCTCGACCGTGACCATCAGTTTCATCAAGCCAAGATTCTATTTCAGGCAGTTCTTCAGTAAGGAAATACATATGCTCCATAGCCTGAACAGGTAGCTCAATGTTGCACATTCTTCCCACTTCTCTAGCCCATAGACCTCCGGCATTCACAAAGTTTTCGCAATTTATTGTTCCCTTATCGGTGACGAGATCCCAGGTGCCATCAGATTTTTGAATAATTTCTTTCACCCATGTGTTTCGTTCTATTTCAGCCCCCAAGGATCGTGCTGCAGCAGCATAAGCATTAGTTACACCTGAAGGGTCGACATGTCCGCCAACTGGATCCCAAAGGGCACCTACGAAATATTGTTCTTCTAGAAAAGGAACAAGATTTTTTGCTTCCGAAGTGGAGATAATTTCTGTTTCCATGCCTAGGTACCTGCCTCGGGCATGGGCCATTTTTAACCAGTCCAATCTGTCTTCATCATCAGCTAACATCAGTTCACCGGTTAGGTGGATTCCACAATCGACACCTGTTAATTCTTCAAGTTCCTTGTAGAGCTTTATCGTGTACCTTTGAAGGGCAGCAACGTTTGGATCGCCATTCAAGGTGTGCATGCCTCCAGCTGCGTGCCAGGTTGAACCAGCAGTAAGTTCCTTTCTCTCAAGAAGAACAACGTCGGTACAACCAGATTTGGTTAAGTGATAGAGAACGCTACAACCGACAACTCCACCACCTACTACAACTACCTGTGCTCTATCTTTCAATGTGTTTCCTTTCCTAGTAGTCGGTTGGAACTCCACCTTCGGCGACTCTTCTTTCAAGATATTCATCTAGTTCGTGACGGATATTTATATCCATGGGCGGTTCTTCATGTGCTTCAATTAGTCGTCCTGCAATCTTTTGGGCCCTTTGGTGGGCTTCTACACGACCGCTTTCATCCCACGATTCATAATTTCTCCAATCAGACACCATTGGGCGAAAATGTTCTGTTTTGAAACGCTTTTGGGTGTGTTCAGTTCCGAAAAAGTGACCTCCGGGTCCTACTTCGGCAATTGCCTCTATAGCTAGGGTTGCGTCATCGACGGTAATAGGTTCAAGCATAGAATTGACCATGTTAAGAACATCTGCGTCTATAACCATTTTTTCGTAGGAAGCCAGAAGACCGCCTTCTAACCAACCCGCCCCATGCAGTAGAAGATTGACGCCTCCCATAATTGCGCCCCAAATCGAAATAACGCTTTCGTACATTGATTGTGCATCTACGCTATTTGATGCGTTTACATTAGATGATCGGTAAGGGACTCCGTATCGTCTGGCAAGTTGACCTCCGATAAGACATGCCTTCCAGTATTCAGGTGTTCCAAATGCTGGTGCTCCAGACTGCATGTCGACATTTGAGGTGAATCCCCCGTAAATAACAGGAGCCCCTGGATTAACTAATTGAGTGTAGGCAATCCCAGCCAAAGCTTCAGCATTTTGTAAAACGAGCGCTCCTGCAACAGTTATTGGAGCCATAGCTCCTGCCAAAGTAAAGGGAGTTATGCAAATAACTTGATTTCGTGCAGACATTTCTTGAATTCCATGAAGCATTACTGTGTCGTATCGCAACGGAGTGCTTGCATTAATAACCGAAAAAATTGAAGGTTCTGAGTTGAAAGTATCGTGGCCGACACCTCTTGCTATCCGAGTGATTTCCATTCCGTCAATGTTTCTTTGTCTCCCGAGACTGTAAACGAATGGTGGTTTATCAGAAAGAGTTACAGCATCATGAGTCGCGTATAGATGCCTAACTGAAGCATGTATGTCAGTTGGTTCTACTGGATAACCAGCAGTTGTGTGCAAGCAGTTAAGCATTTGAGTTAATTTGATGAGGTTGCGAAAATCCTCACGATTGCCATCACGACGGTCTTTTCCTAAGCCAGTTACGAAAGGAGGACTGGCCACTGCTGTGTAAGTAATCCACTTACCACCCATAATGAAATCTCTTTGAGGTGAAATTCCATGCATTTTGAATTCGCTTGGTGCAGTTGAAATCAGTTCCATTACCATTTCAGGATCAAATCTCACTTGCTGATTATCGACAGACGCTCCTGCATCTGCTAGTTGCCGACATGCAGTCTCATCAAGAAAAGCTATTCCAGTTTCCGAAAGAACTTTGAGTGATGCATTATGAATAGATTCTAACTCATCGTCAGAAACGGCTCTTAAAGGTTCGAATCTGTGCTTTGGTTGGAATGATGGAGGTTGTTCTATTTTTTGTAAAGCTTGATTTCTTCGCTCGTTTCTACCTCCACGTCTACGCTCATT
>DBFL01000073.1 GCA_002294285.1 Candidatus Neomicrothrix sp. UBA881 | reverse complement strand
GCTGGTGTTACTTGTCCGATTCTCTACCCGCTAATGGATGACATGGTCCCAGTTATTGACGCCTTCGCAGACTGGTCAATGTAATGACTTCAGTACTCTTTGAGAACTCAACAGTCGTAACTCTTGATGACTCAAACTCTGTTTTCGATACTGGTTGGGTTTTTGTAAAAGATGGCATAATCGAAAATCTTGATGCAGGAGATGCCCCGAAAAGCATACGGAAAGAAGCCGTTGAATTAATTGATGCCCAAAACTCAGCCATAATGCCGGGGATGATTAATGGACACACTCACCTTTTCCAAACTTTTTTCCGCGGACTCGCAGATGACAAGCCTCTACTTGAATGGCTTGAGGACTGCATCTGGCCGGGAGCTACAGAATTGGATGCAGACACCGCTAAAGCTGCTGCCACTCTGGGATTAATTGAAAATCTTAGGGGCGGCGCTACTACTGTTGTCGACCATCAATATATTCACATAGACCCACAAATAGATGATGCTGTTTGCCAAGCCGCATCTGAAGTCGGACTGAGGTTCGTACTCGCTAGCGGGTGGGCTGATCGAAATTATCATCCACCTCTTACGGAATCAGCACAAACAGTTCTGGAACGTATAAACCCCGTATATGAAAAATGGCACGGATTTGAAAACAATCGTATTCAAATAGGACTAGCACCTTTGATTCCTTGGGGTTGTTCTGATGAGGCGATGACTGAAACTGTGGCTGCAACAAGAGCATGGGGTGCTTCGACGCATCTACACTGTGCTGAAACCGCAATTGAAGTTGAAATGAATTTGGAAGAACGCGGCCTCAGGCACGTTCATTGGCTCGACTCTTTAGGGATTTTAGGACCTGACATACAGCTAGCTCATGCTATTTGGCTGGATGAAAGTGAGCTTGACCTGATATCAAAACGAGGAGCTTCTGTTGTTCACTGCCCAGTTTCAAATATGTATCTAGCTTCTGGAGTAGCAAAAATTAAAGAAATGCTGGATCTCGGAATAACTGTCGCTCTCGCTTCTGACGGTCCCGGAAGCAACAATCGCCAAGACATGTTCGAAACTTGCAAAGCTACTGTTCTTTTACAAAAAGTTGATCGATTAGATGCAAGTGTTTTAGAACCTGAAGAAGTTCTTCACTTAGCATGTAGACATGGAGCGAGACTCATAGGTCAGGAAAATGAGATTGGGTCATTAGAGGTCGGCAAAAAGGCTGACCTTGTCGTAATTGATTTGATGACCGCTTTCGCTGCACCTGTACACAGAGTCACGTCAGCAATAGTTTATTGCTCCACTCCGAGAGACGTTTTGCATGTCATGGTAGATGGAAAATTGCTAATCAAAAATAAAGAGGTGACCTTCACTGACGAAAAAGAGGTCATTCGCAGGGCAACCGAATGTGCCAAAAGCGTTTTTGAAAAAGCGGGCATTGCTACAAGACTGATTTAAGTTACTGGTTCACAGAATTAGAACCATCTGCTTGTAACTCAACTATGTATGACCAAAGTTCAGCTTTTAAAGGCAACGGTTCAGGGTGCTCTTTTGCGGCTTCCATTGCGGAACGGTGGCCTTCTGCAAAATCTGGTGATTGTACCCATGAAAGAAAATCTTCCTCCGTGTCCCATCGAGTCACCACCAACCAGGTTTCTCGATCATCGGTAGGTCGCATCAACTCGAAGCCCTGAAACCCTTCTCTGCCGTCAACCGCCTTGATTCTTCCGGCAAAACGGCGAGCTACTTCATCTCCCAAGTCTTTTGGCACGGTAATTGCATTAATCTTTATTACTGACATCTCTGCTTTCTCTTTCATTGGTAGATCTAGTTTTATATATTTACCTTATGTGTGGAACGTTGACAATCGCTAAGTTGCTGATAATTTCTTCTTGAAGCAAAGTTGCGAAAATTTAAACTAGGAAACAATGGCGAAAATTATCTCATATCAAAGACCTGAAAGTCTTGAAGACGCACTAAATCTCATCTCTCAGGAAAAACACATCCCCCTCGCTGGGGGCACTCTACTAAACGCTGGGGATGATGTGGAACCCCTCCATTTAGTGGACCTTCAAGGGCTTGACCTCAAAAGAATAGAGGAAGCAGAAGGAAGACTACAGATCGGCTCAATGGTCACTCTTGATGAAATAATTAAAAATACTAACTGCCCCGAATCGATTAGGATTTCTGCACGTTCAGAACTGCCAAGCACTCTAAGAGCATTGGCAACTATAGGAGGAACAGTAGCCAGTGCTGATTCTGATAGTCAGCTACTAGCTTGCCTCTTAGTCCATGATGCCGAAGTGGTAATTTTAGGTCCCAATGGAGAGTCAACTAGTCCTATCTCTGATGTTTTGGGCAACTTGGAAATATTCAACTCACAGCTGATCCTGTCTATAAGCGTTGCAACCGATGGAAAGTGTGTTTTTGAATCGACAGGAAGAACTCCCGCTGATACACCAATCGTTTCAGTGACAACAAGAAAATGTGCTGACGGTTACCGTATGGCGATAACAGGAGTTGCCACAACTCCTGTTCTTGTCGATCATGAAAATCCGACACTTTCATTGAAACCCCCGAGCGATTTTCGCGGTAGCTCAAAATACAGAATGCAGTTAGCCGAAGTTCTATCATCTAGAACTTTAAATTCAATGGATGGTGAAAACTGATGAGAATCACAATCGAACTTAATGGTCAAAAACGTGAAATCGATTGCGAAGTTCATGAAACTTTACTGACAGTACTCCGCCGAGAAGGCATGTCTAGTGTACGCTTCGGTTCTTCTTCTGGAGAAACAGGGGCTTCAGCTGTCCTTTTTGATGGTCGACTAGCCAGTAGCGAAGTTATCCTGGCAGCTCAAGCAGACGGACATTCTGTTATAACGCTTGAATCATTAAATACAGAAGCATCCCTGCATCCCGTTCAAGCTGCTTTCGCTGCAACTGGTGCAATGCAATCTGGCTATTCAGTGGGAGCAATGATCCTTGGCGCTTTGCAACTTTTAGAAGAAAATCCCACACCAACTGAAACTGAGATTCGTGACATGCTTTCAGGCATTCTCGATAGGGAAACTGCTTATGTTAAACCTGTAGCAGCAATTAAACAGGCTGCTGCATTACTAAGAGGAGAGGAACCAGAGCCTTTCAGGCCCCTAATCCTGAAACCGATGACTGACGGAGTCAATGCTGTAGAAGTGGATCCGAATGACTCTCCACCGGACGCTTCAGATGCAGTACCTCGACTGGTTCCTTCCTCAGAAGTTCCATCAACATCAGTAGTGGGACAACCAGAAATAAAAGTTGATGCAGTCCGCCTTGTCAAAGGAAACCCGGCTTTCACAGCAGATTTTGACATCAGAGGTCTTCTGCACGCAAAAGTTCTTCTAAGCCCTCACGCTCATGCACGAATTATCTCAATAGATGACTCAGAAGCTAATGCCCTTCCAGGTGTTCACGCCGTAATACATCATGAGAATATTAACCGTGTCAAATATGCTTCTGGAGGACAATCCTATCCGAATCCCAAACCCCACGATCAGGTCAGTTTTGATAACAAAGTAAGACATGTCGGTGATCGTGTCGCCGCAGTAGCAGCTGAAACTCCTGAGATAGCTCAAGAGGCTTGTAATCTAATCAAAGTTGAATACGAAATTTTACCGGCTGTTTTCGACGAACTAGAAGCAGGAAAACCTGATGCACCTGTTATCCACGACGAAGTTGACACAGAAGATATTGCTGATAGAGATAGAAATCTCGTTCACCAAATTTTCGCTCAACGAGGTGACGTCGACTCCGCTCTAGAGTCAGCAGCTCGAACGTACGAGCAGACTTTCAGAGTCCATCAAGTTCAACCAGCACCGATAGAACCACATATCTCTACAGCTTGGCTTGATAGTGATGAACGATTAGTCGTTAGAACGGCCACTCAGGTGCCTTTCCATACTCGACGAATGCTAGCGCCACTAGTCGGAATGGATATCAAAGACGTCAGAATTATAAAGCCAAGGATAGGTGGTGGTTTTGGGGCCAAGCAAGAAATGCTTATTGAAGACATCGCGGCTCATTTGGCAATAGCTACCAGAAAACCGGTTCAGCTCGAACTGACCAGAGCTGAAGAATTTTTTGCGAGCAGGACAAGACACCCGCAAACACTTACTTACAGGACCGGTGTTGATTCGGAAGGAAACCTTGTCGCTCAAGAATTAAAACTGGTTGGCAACACCGGACCTTATGGAACTCATGGCTATACGGTTCAGACAGTTGCTGGACTAAGAGGTCTTTCCTCTTATAACTGTGACAACAAACGATTCGACTGCGACGTGATGTACACAAACATTCCCGTTCCGGGTGCATACAGGGGATACGGAGCCCCTCAAGCTCTTTTCGGTTTGGAAGCTCATATGGAAGATATCGCTCTTGATTTAGGAATAGATCCCATTGAATTCAGAAGGCGCAATTGGGTGAAAGTCGGAGATGAACTAAACATCGCCCCACATCTAGGCGAGCATGGAACAGTAGAAGAAGAGCTTGACGAATATCCGAAAGTGATGTCTAACGGAATCGAAGAATGTGTCGCTCAAGGAACTCGGGCGATTGCTTGGCACCGGAGGCATGACGAATCATGGAAAAACCCTGTCGACCGACCTCATATTAGAAGAGGGCTAGGTTTTGCATTTTGCATGCACGGAACATCAATTCCATTTCTAGATATGGGTGGCTGCAGCATAAAGTTAAACGACGATGGTTCATTCAATATGCTCGTCGGAGCCACTGATCTTGGTACCGGTGCCGATACTGTTCTTGGGCAAATCGCCGCCGAGGTTCTTGGCGTCCCTCTGGAAGATATAAGGGTATATTCTTCCGACACGGATGTAACTCCTTTTGATACTGGCGCCTATGCCTCAAGCACCACTTACATCTCTGGCACTGCGGTAAAAAAAGCTGCAGATGTGGTACGCCAAAGACTCAAAGAACGTGCAGCGATGCTATTAGACATAGAAATTCCATGTTCTATTGAATTGCGCGACAAGCGGGCATGGGCTCCTGATGGGCGGTCAGTCAGTCTTGAGGAAATAGCTCTCGATTCCTTACACCTGAATGAACAAGAACAAATTATGGGTACAGGATCTCATGTGTCACCAGACTGTCCCCCGCCTTTCGCCGCCCAGTTTGTGGAAATTGAAATCGATATTGAAACTGGTCAAATTGAGATAATAAAAATGATCATGGCAGTCGACTGCGGCGTAGCTATCAACCCTGTGACTGCTAGTGGTCAGGTAGAAGGTGGAATGCTACAGGCTTTGGGGTATGCGCATTGTGAGGAAATTGTTCTTGACGAAAAAGGAAAAATGGTAAATCCTTCATTTGGGCCTTATCGAATTTATCGAGCAGATGAAATGCCTGAAACTGAGGTTTTCCTAGTACAAACTATGGAAGATAGCGGTCCTTTTGGAGCAAAAGCAGTCGCTGAAATCCCTAAAGATGGAGTTGCTCCAGCTATACGAAATGCGATTCTCAACGCTACTGGCGTTCGTATAAACGAACTTCCTTTCACACCTGAGCGCGTTCATCAAGCGCTTCAAAGGGACTAACAATGCCCTCGGGGGGCGGTCTCATTATTCAACCAGACTGGTTGATTACTGAATCCTCAGAGAAGCCTAAGCGACACTGGGGCTTGCGTATATGTGATGGAAAAATCTTTTCTGTTGGTCCAAATGAAAAACTTGAAAATGATTTTCCCGAAGACAAAGTTTTTACAGCCAGAGAAAAGGTGCTGATGCCCGGGTTTGTCAACGGACACACTCATATGTACGGAGTTCTAGCACATGGAATTCCTCTAGAATCTGCTCCTTCTGACTTTTGGTCATTTCTGGAAAGTTTCTGGTGGCCCTTAGTGGAAGACAAAATTGATCATGAAATGATTTCTGCGGCAACTGAATGGTTGTGTAGTGAAATGCTTTTAACCGGCACAACAACATTTTGTGACATCCTGGAAGCACCTTTTTCACTTCCTGATTCTCTGATCATAGAAAAGGAAATTGTTAATAATCGTGGCCTTAGAGCTTTGCTTAGTTTTGAAGCCACTGAACGCTCAGGTTCTGATATCGCTCTAAAAGGAATCGATGAAAACATTCGTTTGATAGAAGCTGCCGCTGACGATGATCTTGTGTCAGGACTTATGAGTGTCCACACAACATTCACTTGCTCTGATGACTTCCTTCGTCAAGCCTTCGAGATTGCTGAGTCACATAACGCTCTCTTCCATGCTCATTGCAATGAGGGAAGCTACGAAGGTGAATGGTGTGAAAAAACTTACGGGCATAGGACATTTGAACATTACGAGCAACTAGGAATTAACGGTTCACGTTTTCTAGCTTCACAATGTGTACACCTATCTGACAAAGAAGTCGAGTTGATTGCAAATGCTGGAACTCGTTGTGTCCATATGCCTTTGTCTAACTGTGAAGTCGGAGGAGGGATCGCTCCTATACCCGAACTTCTTGAAAAAGGTGTAACTGTCGGTTTAGGAAGTGACGGATACATAAACGACATGTTTGAAGTTATGCGTAGCGCTTTTCTTATACATAAAGCACGTCTCCAAGATCCTGGAGTAATGAACGCTGCTCAGGTTTTTGACATGGCAACTCTTCAAGGAGCCAAGGCACTGGGATTTGAAGATGTTGGAGCTCTTCAACCAGATTTTGTAGCAGATCTCCAGTTAGTTGATGCAAATTTTCCGACTCCCCTTACAGAAGAAAATCTTCTTGAACAGCTTCTCCTTTATCGATCTAACCGTCATGTTGATTCTGTGATGGTTGCGGGAGAATGGAAAATGCAAAATGGTGAGATAATTGGGGTCAACATTGAAGATCAAAGAGAATCTCTTCATAGACAAACTGACCGTCTCTGGAGGTGAAGATGAATGAAAAAGGGCTAAGTAAAGGCATGAACGAAACTCAGATATTGAATGAGCTTAATCGTCTTGTTAGTAGTGGTGAAACTGTCGTACTTGCCACAGTTGTGGAAACATCTCGCTCTGTGCCACGTCATTCTGGAACAAAAATGTTGGTGCTTTCAAACTCTCAGCAACTTGGGACTATTGGCGGCGGCGAAATGGAAGCACGAGTAATCAGAGAGGCATCCGCCTGTATGGACGACGGTGCTTCGCGTCTGCTGAACTATGAGTTGGTTGACCCGATGGCTGGTGACCCAGGTGTCTGTGGTGGAACCGTTACTATTCACTTGGAGCCTTATATGCCTACTACACAAATTCTAATCATCGGTTGTGGCCATGTCGGAAAAGCCGTAGCTGAACTTGCAAGTTGGTTGGGTTATTTTGTTATCGCTACAGACGACAGAGAGGAAATTGCGGAAGGTTTTACTGGTGCTGATCTTCTACTTACCGGTTCAATTGAATCAACGTTGGAGCAGGTGTCTTTGACTAACCGTGACCATGTGGTGGCTGTAACTCGCAATGCTGAGTTGGACATTCAAAACCTTCCTCATCTACTAAACACTGATGCTAAATCCATAGGAGTGATGGGGAGTTCTAGACGTTGGGAAACGACTCGATCCTCGCTCAAGTCATCTGGTATTTCTGACGAGGAGCTTAAAAGAGTCATCTCTCCTATAGGACTTGATTTAGGTGCAGAAACTCCACAAGAAATTGCACTTTCAATCTTGTCGCAAATAATCGAACAAGATAATGCTGGTAGTAGCTGACTGTGATTTCTAATCATCTCTGTTTAGTCCGTGGAGGTGGTGATTTGGGAACTGGTGTGACTATGCAGTTGAAGAGAAAAGGGATTCCTGTGGTCGTATCAGATTTAGAAAATCCTTTAGCGGTAAGAAGAAAAGTTTCACTTTCTACGGCAATAATTGAAAAAAATGTGCAAGTGGAGGAAATCAGAGGCGAACTTGTCGAAGATGTTTCGAATGTAGATGCCTTTTTAGCCGATGATGTTATTCCTGTCATTGTTTGTGAATCCATACCACCTATTGAATTTTCTGTGATTGTTGACGCCAGAATGCAGAAAAAACCTTTGGATACGACAATAGAAGATGCAGAGTTAGTTATTGCTTTAGGGCCTGGTTTCTGTGCTGGTAAAGACTGTCATGCTGTTATCGAAACCATGCGTGGACCGGATATGGGGAAAGTTATTTGGAATGGTTACGCACAAGCAAACACGGGAGTTCCAGGTGAAGTCGGCGGCCTTACAAGTGAACGTCTTTTACGTTCGCCTTCTGATGGAGTAGTTAGTTGGGTTAAGGAAATTGGGAATTTAGTGAAAAAAGGTGAAGTGATTGGATCTGTAGGTGATGATCTCATTACCGCGGGAACTAGTGGTCTCATCCGTGGAATGATCAATGAGGGATCTTTTTCAGAGGCCGGAATGAAGATCGGCGATATTGACCCTAGGGGAATAGACGTCGATGTTGGAAAAGTTTCTGACAAAGCTCTAGCTGTCGGAAATGGCGTAACGGAAACTGTGAAAGCATGGTTGGAAAAGAAACAATAAAACCTTTAGGGGTGAATCAGGCTGCCCTGAATCTGAAAATCAAAGAAGGCGAGATTGTAGCTCTCGTTGGAGGAGGAGGTAAATCAACTCTGCTTTCAGCCCTCGGCGATGTCCATGGAAAGGGAACTGTCCTTACCACAACGACAAAAATGGGAAGTGATCAGGTCGGTAACGCTACGCTGCTTATTCGCCCTTCTAAAGAAGATCTTGTCTCAGTGTTAAGTGGAAATCTCCCTGTTATGATCTGGGATTCTGTTGACGGTGAGAAAGCTTTCGGAGTTGACCCTTCACTTCCTGAAAGTTGGTTACCAGAAGCAACTAGGATAATTGTTGAAGCAGATGGCGCCAGACGGCGCCCTGCGAAAGCTCCAGCACTATACGAACCCGTTTTGCCTAGTGGCGTAACAACTGTGATTGCAGTAATTGGTGCGGATGCCATCGATAGAGTCATTGAAGATCAGTGCCATAGACCTCTACGGGTAGCTGCGGTGGTTGGTTGCTCTTCTTATGAAAGACTTACTCCCAAAAGGGCTTCTCTTCTTTTGCTTAACCAAAATGGTTCGAGAAAGAATCTCGAATCAGGAGTTCGTTTTGTGATAGCCATTACGAAGATTTCTTCTCAAAATCAGAACCTTGTCGACGAACTAGTAAAAGAACTACGAAACTCTGAGCCGGAAATTGAAATATCTCTGGTTTCAAGCCATAACGAAGGATAGATTTCTTAGATGATTCCAGGAAGTGTGAATCTTATTCCAGAGACTTCAATTGACCTGATCCGTGATTTGGCGATTTTGTCAGAAAAATTAGGTTTTGAGCGTTGTTGGGTTTATGACGAGGGTTTAGCGACTCGAGACGTATATGTCACAATGACAGCAATTTTGGAAGCTACTGAAAAATTGATTGTCGGTCCTGGGATAACAAACTCCTACACCCGTCACCCTGGACAGACTGCCGCCGCTATAGCTTCTCTCGACGAAATGTCTACTGGTCGTGCTTTTCTAGGAATAGGAGCCGGAGGGAGTTTAACTTTAGATCCTCTAGGCATTGAACGTCATAAGCCTCTGGAAACTGTTCGTCAAACTATTTATGCCTGCAGAAAATTATTTGCTGGTGAAAGGATTGATTTGGAAGCGCCAGGATTTTCTTTCAAATCAGCTCAATTAGATTACGGTCGGTGTGACATTGAGATTTGGTTAGCTGGACGTGGTCCAAAAATGCTTGACCTTGGTGGATCTGATGCTGATGGTGTGATGTTGGATTTCATTTTCAAACCTTCGTTAGGTGAATATGTGCATCAAATAAAGATGGGTGCTGAGCGTAATAACAACAAGCCTAAAATTTGTTACTCAACAATGATTGTTACTGATGATGAAGCTCTTGAAATTGTTAGACCGCACATGACATATAGGCTCGTTGATTCTCCTAAAGAAGTACTTGAAGAGTTAGGTATTAATGAAAAAGATATTTCTAGAATACGTGGTGCTCTTGCTGAAGGTCTTGAATCTGCGGCACAACATGTGAGAGATGAATGGGTTTTTCCTTTTGTGATCTCAGGAAATGTGAAGGAGTGCTCGGAAGAGCTATCTTCTCTTTTCGAATTACACGGTTTTGATGAATTCATGATCCCCATATTTGAAACTGAAAGTGGGGCTTCCCTACTTAAAACAACATCTCAGGTTCTAGGTGGTTGACATGCCGAAAATTGGAGAACCTGTTCTAACTATTCCTGTGGACGAGTTTCTAGAAGGAGTTGAAATAGATATCCCTGAATCCCAGGCAATCCCTCAATTATCAGAATCTGAGTTACCCTGCTTGGATGATTTTGATTACGAACCCCTAGTCTCGTTGAACCATCCTCGCATTAAAACCTTGAAATGCTACTGGAAAGCGGGCTGGGAAAATGCTTTAGACGGCTGCTGGATCCGTGAATCTGTTGCAGAAAAACTATATGTCATAGCTGAAGAACTTCCGGATAGGTGGGGCTTAGGAATTTTTGATGCATGGAGACCTCTGGCTCTACAAAATGAACTTTTTAAAGCCGCAAGCGAAGATCCGCTGATTCCAGAAGAATTGTTCGCCGAACCAAGCAGCGATCCTGTTGCTCCACCTCCGCATTTGACTGGTGGAGCGGTCGACCTGACTTTCACCGTTGATAATGTTCCTTTAGCGCCCGGGTCAGGATTTGATGATATTACTCCTGCAGCTAGAGCCGATTTTTTAGAGGAAATACCAGGTTTGAATAGAGATTTTCGTCGGTTTTTATATTGGACGATGCGTTCACAAAATTTCATTGTCTTTAGAGAAGAATGGTGGCATTTTGAATTCGGTACACGCCGTTGGGGTGCATTAATGGAAAACAAAGCGACGTTTGGGGTCGCAAGCCCTTTTAACTAATTGACACTGAATTTAATTTGTATCAATCATCAAAGAGTCGTCTTGCATGGTTAGCTAATTCCAAGTGAGCTGAACCCATGTCAACATTTTTTAACTCTGAATGATTAATGATCTGGTTTCCCCCGACAAAAAGATGCTTCACTCTCCTATCGGGACCCATAACTAAACCTGTTAACGAGTCCGGTATATCACCCAAGTCATCACCTGGCCAAATAGCAATATCTGCTTTCTGCCCTATTGTAAAACTTCCTAAATCTTCCAGACCTAAACAACGAGCTCCTCCTATTGTTGCCATTTCAACAACTTCTTCTGGCATGAGAGCATCAGGTCGCATTTCTCTCTGCCTAGCAGTAAAAAGTGCTTGTCTAAGTTCTGGGAATAAACCACCGATCTCATTTGACGCCACACCATCCACACCAAGTCCGACCGGACAACCTGCCTCCAAGAGATCTGTCACTGGACACATTCCTGCGGCTAAACGTGCGTTTGATGATGGACAATGAGCTATTCCCGTACCAGCTCCTCCGAGTCTCTGCATTTCTTCTTTATCTATGTGAATGCCGTGTGCCAACCAGACATCGCCATCAACCCAACCCCACTCATCTAGCATCTCAACTGGTCTACGTCCGAATTTCTCCAGACAATACTCTTGCTCTTCTAAAGTTTCACAAAGGTGGGTATGAAGACGGACACCGTGTTTTCTGGCAAGCTCTGCTGAATCGACCATTAATTCTGTGGTAACTGAAAACGGGCTACATGGAGCCACAACAACGTGAACCATTTCCCCGTCATGGTGTCTTGAAATTATTGATTCTGTGGATGCGAGTATTGCCTCACGGTCTTCTACAACATGATCTGGGGGCAGGCCACCTTGGCTTTCTCCAAGGTCCATTGAACCTCGTGACAAATGTAATCTAATCCCAACCTGCTGAGCTGCTTCAACGATCGCATCGAAAACCGTGTCATCGCCATTAGGTACCAAATAATGGTGGTCAAATGCTGTCGTGCAACCAGTCGAAGCTAGTTCACCTATCCCTACTAAAGCGGCAGCATGAACATCGTCGACTGAAAGTTTCCCCCAGACAGGATAAAGATGAACCAGCCAATCAAACAGGTTGCAACCAACTGCTCGCCCACGTGTCATCCATTGATACAAATGGTGGTGTGTATTTATCAAACCTGGTGTAGCTATGTCGCCGGCGCAGGTAACAACCTGGTCGCTGTCTTTCGGTTCTATCAAACCAATATCGGCTATAACACCATTTTCTATGGCTATATCACCGGGATAACGCAATCCCCTTATGACTAAACGGTTATTCATGTGACCAGCCGCTAAAAGTGTCGATCATTAATCTGACATCTGGACCTAGCGGATAAAGAATGGGACATGTGCATCCATCTTCTATGTATTGAGCCACTTTTTCTCTAACTTCGTCTGGTGTCCCAGCAGCACAGATCATCTGGACAACTTCATCAGGGACTAGTTTTGATGCTGCCTCTACCTGTTCATGTGTTGCCGGCCATGTCAAAACTTGACCTATCTCTTCTAGAAGTTCTTCAGGAACTCCCGAAGCTTTCATAATATGAGGCTGTTGTCCTAAGTACTGGGTAACCATCAGCCTGGCGGCGTCTAAAGCTTCTTTCCTGTTCTCAGCAAGAGAACATACCACCAGTTGGGGCCTGTCAATTTCATCGATGCTTCTTCCGGCTTTAGAAGCCCCGATCTCTAGGTGTTCCATGGCTCTTTTGTTGTATTCAGGAGAAACCAAATAATTCAAAACAACACCGTCTGCTATTTCGCCACTTAACTCCATCATCTTCATTCCGGTAGCACCTATATAAATTGGCACTTCTTTGGGTCGACGTTCCTGATAGACATAATCGAGCTCGACTCCATCAAGTTCAACAAAGTCACCTGAGAAAGTCACAGTTTCATCAGCTAGCAGTGCTCGAACCGACGTGACGACTTCTCTCATAACAGTTAGCGGTTTTTTGCGGTCTATTCCTACTTTTGAAGCTAACGGGTCCCACCATGCTCCAATTCCGAGAATGATTCGACCGGGCGCCAAGTCATCTAGTGTTGAGAAAGTAGAAGCGAGTCTTGCAGGGTTTCTTGTCCAACAATCAACTACGCCAGAACCTATTTTTATTTTTTCAGTTTTTGCGGCGAATGCTGCCATTGGTACAACTGCATCTCTAACAAGACGAGAATCTGCCTGCCAGACGGCTTCAAAGCCACTCGACTCTGCATGCTTCGTATATTCGATAGCTTCGTCTATCGAATGAGCATCCTGTAAGTAAATTGCTAAGCGAGTCATTTCTTCTCCTGTTTTATTTTTCTAAATTTCAGACAACTTCTGCTAACCGTGAATGAACCTTTTTTGCCTGCTCAGCAGCTTTAGCTCGAATTTCAGCAGCATCCACTCGGGTTGAATGTCCATTTGACCAAATAGTTTCTTCTTCGACTATTACTTCCACGGGATTAACTCCTGTTGTAAATGCAAGTTCCCAGGGGTCCATATTTTTATAGTTCCATACGACTCGATCACTCATTGCCTCAGGAACAATCTGGTAACCATTTTGCAACCATTGCCAAGCTGTTTCAGGTGAAGCAGTTACATCAGACTCACGATGTCTTGCATAGGCAAGACGAAATTCTTCAAGCATGTCAGCGCCTATTCCATCAGTTCCTAGTGCAACTTCATTACTAAAACGGATGGGATTTGCATAACCAACAGAGTTATTCATGTTCGAGCGAGGGTTATGCACCAGAATGCCTTTTAGGCCATGGTCGTCTTCAAGGTGAACTCCATGAACAATAAGCCAGTTGTCTTTTGAAAACCCTTTCAGTCTTGCGGCAGCCTTTGCATCCACTGGTCCTTCAGCAACATGCACATGAACACCAACTCCGAAACTTTCTGCGATTTCAGCAGCGGCCTCTATGGTGTCATTTTCGCAGGTAAAGGAAGCATGTAAACCTACCATTCCTCTACCTCCCTCTTCTAAGAAACGTCTGTTTTCATCTAAACCTTTTTTCGCACCTTCAGCACCATGGCGGTCAGTCACTCCGTATGAACACAAAACTCGTACCCCTACTGTTTCGCATGCATCTGCGATGACGCTTAGTGAACCCTCAATGGCTTCTGGGGATTCGTGATGGTCAACTATCGCTGTGCAGCCGCGTTCGACCGCCTCGAGGGCTCCCAACATGGCGGACCACTTTATCGACTCAAGATCAAGAGCTCTGTCGAGACGCCACCAGACCATCTTTAGTATTTCCTCAAAATTTGTTGGGTTGCTAGCTGGTGCAGGCATGCCTCTAGCAAGAGTTGAATAAAGATGATGGTGGGCGCAAACAAGACCAGCGGTCTCATTTACTCTTACTTGATTCTCAGTCCCCATGATTCCATTCCTGCCAATTTTCCTGCTGGGTTTCCAAACTCATTGGCAGACTATTTCGCCAAATACCATCCTGAGCTCGTAAGGCTGTCGCCACAGCACCAGCTGTCGGAACTAGTCCTATTTCACCTACCCCTTTGATTCCGTACGGTGAATCTGGTTGCGGTTCTTCAACTAGAATCACTTCTACGGTAGGCATGTCTTTAGGTCTTAAAATTCCAAGACTTTTAAGTGTCATGTTTGTGGGCTTCGCATCATCGTCTGTCGGAAAACCTTCTGAAAGTGCGTAACCCAGGCCCATATGCACTGCTCCTTCGATTTGTCCTTCGCACAAAACCGGATTTACTGCCCTGCCAACATCATGGGCTGCAACTACGTGATTGATTTTTCCTTGTTCTTCATCCATTATCACTAGCTGTGCTGCGTAACCGAAAGTTGAATGAATTATAGGGTTCTCGACATCGTCTGACATGGCGTTTGTCCAATCGACTCGATACTCACCCTCATAATCGATCTCTGGCTTGCATCCGTCTTCCAATGCAACTCTGCAAGCATCAGCAACCGAACCCGCTCCCATCAATGTCCCACGACTACCAGTTGTTTGACCTACATTCATTTCTCGACTTGTATCAACAATTACTTCAATTTCAGAGGCATCCACACCAAGTTCTTCAACAGCGACTTGAAGGGCAACTGTGTGAACCCCCTGACCCATTTCAGTCCAGCAATGCCTTACTTCTACTTTGCCGTCTTTACGAAATCGAACAACAGCTTTAGCAACTTCTTTTGCCCCATTTCCCAAGCCTGAATTTTTCAGACCAAGACCTAATCCGACCGCTTTACCATCCTTTATTGCTTGGTCGTATGTTTTCTTAATTGCCTCTAAGCAGGCTTGGGCGCCACTGCTACCTTCATCCATTATCTGACCTGGACCCCAAATTGAACCTGGTTTAATTACATTACGATTGCGTATCTCCCACCCGCTAATACCAACTTTTTCTGCAAGTCGATCCATGACACCTTCCATTGCAAACTGCGCTTGGTTTGCTCCAAAACCACGGAAAGCACCTCCAACAGGGTTATTTGTTCTAACTGCTACTGAGCGGACATCAATCGCTGGGACAACGTATGGGCCACTAGCATGGCCGGCAGCTCTTTCTAATACCTTCATCCCGACCGAGGCATATGGTCCTGAATCTCCGATCATTCTGACCCAAAGTCCTGAAAGTAAGCCATTTTCATCACAACCGGCTTTAACAATGATTTGAATTGGGTGACGCTTAGCATGCATAAGCAGTGATTCTTCACGACTTAAGGTGCAACGTACTGGTTGTCCAAGAAGGTGAGCTGCTAAAGCTGTCTGTGCCTGATTTGATAAATCTTCTTTTCCGCCAAAAGCTCCACCATTGGATACAAGTTCAACTGTCACGGCAGTAGTTTCCACCCCGAGAACTTTCGCAATCTGGTTTCTGTCATCCCAGACGCCTTGGCCGCCCGAATACACATAAAGTCCGCCGTCTTTTGGTACTGCTAGTGTGGATTCAGGTTCGAGAAAAGCCTGTTCAACTCTTTGTGTTTGAAAAATTTCTTCAACCAAATGTTTTGATTCCTGAAGTGCTTTTCTGACGTCACCCCTTGCATAGCTTGATTCAGATAGGACATTGCCATCCAATTCCCAGACAGCATCTTCATCAGAATTGATTGCGTCTATTGGATTACTGAATGGTTTTAAGACTTTGTATTCAACATCAATTAATTGAGCTGCCTTGCGCGCTGTATCTCTATCTTTTGCAACTACTAATGCAATAACATCGCCTAGATAGGAAGTTTGACCTCCTTCAGGAATAAAAACTGGCCAATCTTGGTGTATCAAACCAACTTTTAATTCACCTGGAACATCAGAAGCCGTGATTATCTTTTCGACTCCTTCGCATTTCTCAGCTTTTTCTATATCAATTTTTAAAACTTTTGCCCTTGCATGGTCAGATAACCTGACAGCTCCATGGAGTAGACCTTCAGCAGGGATATCGTCAATAAATTTTCTGTCTCCTAAACTCAAAGCCTCAGCCTCGTAACGAACACCTGAACTACCCACACCTCCACTTTCAATTCTCACAGGTGTTTCTTCCGAAGCCAGTGCCTCTACAGCATCTAGAATTTTGGTGTAACCCGTACACCTACAAAGATGTGCTCCCAAATGTCTAGATGCTTCTTCACGTGTTAAGGAATCTCCCTTACGATCTATCAATGCCTTTGTTCGAACTAGAATACCTGGAATGCAGAATCCACATTGAAGGGCACCGTGTGCTGCAAAAGTTTGTGAGTAAAGTTCACGTTCTTTAGGATCAAAGCCTTCCAGAGTGAAAACTTTCGAGCCAGAAACTTTTTCCATCGGTGTTTGACAAGCGATTCGCGCTTTCCCATCTATTAGAACCGTGCAACAACCACACTGTCCAGATGGAGAGCATCCATCTTTTGGAGATATCAAACCAAATTCATCTCTTATTGCAGATAATAAATGGGGGTGCGAAATGTCGGTCTCAACACTGACACCATTTAGTTCAAACGCAGTCATCTAAGCTACTCCTGGTCTTCGCTATCGCTTTTGCCAGATGCGACACCATCAGGGATTTCGACCCCGGCTTGTGAAGTGATCGTTTTATAGACTTCAGGCCTTCTGTATCGAGCAAAATCAAAAAGTGTTTCCTTATATTTTGCGCACATGTCAAGATCTACTGTTGCCGATACTAATTCATCTCCTACTGTTGAGCACTGAGCGACTACTTCGCCAGAAGGGGCAATTATTGAGCTATCTCCAAGCAGGTCACATCCTTCTTCGTTTCCAGCCTTGGCAACTCCGACCACCCACATTCCATTTTGATAAGCCCCAGATTGCATAACCAGTTGATTGTGGAAACCCGCCAAAGCGTCCTGACTTGGGTCAGGTGGGTAATGTATAGGAGTGTTGTAACCAATGAGTGCCAGCTCACATCCTTTTAAACCCAGCACCCTGTAAGTTTCAGACCACCGTCTGTCGTTACATATTGCCATACCTAATACACCTTGAAAAGCTCCAAATACTTTGAACTCTTCACCGGGTTCAAAGTAATAACGTTCAAGATGTTGAAAAGCTCTCCAAGGTTCATTCTCTTCATGCCCGGGCAAATGAACCTTTCTGTATTTGCCTATTATTTGAGCCTTCTTTGAAACAAGGACAGAAGTGTTATACCGATGTCCATCACTAGTCATTTCCGCATAACCCAGATGAAATCCGACTCCCAATTTCTCTGCCTCGGCGAAGAGTGGTTGCACTTCCTTACTGGGCATTTCTTTTTCAAAATAGTGGTCAAACTCAGCAATCTTCTCCGACCACCACCGTGGAAAGAATGTCGTGAGGGCTAATTCTGGGAACACTACAAGGTCACATGACTGACTTGCCCCTTCTTGCAGAAGTGCAATTAATCTCTGAACTACCTCTTTTCGCTTCTCTTCTTTTTGTATGGGTCCAAGTTGTGCGGCACCTACTTTTAAAACACGAGTCATTTTCTTCTTAACTCCCGAAATCTTTTTTGTCTAAATCAAGAATCGTCTGAAATAGCACATTGCATCCCGCAACTAAATCATCAGAATCTGTGTGTTCTTGTGGGTTGTGACTTATACCTTTATGGCTCGGAACAAATACCATTCCTGTTGGGCATACTCTCGCCATCATCTGAGCATCATGCCCAGCACCAGATGGAAGTCTCATAACCGAATGTCCTAATCGCGTAGATATCTCCTCAACTGTGTTTACTACTTGTTCGCTGAAATCAACGGGTTCAAATCTGGCAAGTTCTCTTTTTTCTATCGCTAAACCCTCTTTAGAGGACAAGTTTGTAAGAAAGTCGTTGAGTTTATTTTCAGCTTCCAACAAATTAGCTTCAATGGTGTTTCTCAAATCAACCGTCAAAGTAGCTGAACCAGCAACTACATTTACCAAATTGGGGTGAAGTTCCAATCTGCCGACTGTGGCTACCTGGCTGCCTCCCATCTCCAACGCCAACTCACGTACATACGCAGAAATAGCTGTCGCACCGTAACCTGAATCATGGCGAAGCGACATTGGAGTCGTTCCAGCATGGTTGGATTCGCCTGTTATGGATATTTCTGTCCAGGAGATTCCTTGCACTCCTGTAACTGCTCCGATTGTGACTCTTTCTGCTTCTAAAACAGGTCCCTGTTCTATATGCAATTCGACAAAAGCTCTCGGTGAAGGTCCCGGGCACGGTGAGGTCCCTCTGTAGTTAATACGTTCTAACTCATCTCCGACTTTGGTTCCGTCAACGCCTTCGATATCCAAAGCTTCTTCAAGTGTCATTCCTCCCACGTAAACGAGGCTTCCAAGCATGTCTGGTGCGAATCTCGAGCCTTCTTCATCGGTGAAAAATGCGACTGCTACGGGATGCTCGGTTTCAATTCCGTTTTCAGACAAGCACTCAATGATCTCTAGACCAGCTAAAACACCTAAATTTCCGTCATAGCGGCCTCCTGTTTTAACTGTGTCAATATGGCTTCCTGTCATAGTCGGTGGCCCATCGGTTTTACCTGGCCTAACTGCTACCACGTTTCCTATTGCGTCAATACTTACATCAAGACCTAAATCTTTCATCCAGGTAACAACGAGATCTCTACCGGCTCTGTCTTCATCGGTGAGCGCAAGACGACAAGAACCACCTCCATCAATTGCACCTATTAAAGCAAGTTCTTCTATTCTGCCTAGAAGACGTTCGCCATTTATTCGAAGATCGTCAGTCATTTTCAGTGCCTTCCGGAAAAACAATATCTGTTGGTCTGATCGGTACTCTATTGAGGTCCAAACCTGTGGCTTTTCTGACAGCTGATGCAATAGCAGCAGTCGAAGAAATCGCTGGAGGTTCTCCGACACCCTTCGCTCCAAAGGGAGCATGCGGTTCAGGTTGTTCTATGAGAGCTGCTATTTCTACAGGTGGCATATCTAGAGCAGTGGGCAAAAGGTAATCGGTGAACGTCGGATTCAGTATATGACCGTCGACAACGTTGATTTCCTCTAGAACGGCTAATCCAAGTCCTTGTGCGGCTCCACCTTCTAATTGACCTTGGAGTTGTAGAGGATTTAAGACCCTCCCTACATCCTGAGAAGTTATCAATTCAACAACTTTAATTAATCCGAGTTCTTGGTCTACATCTACTACTGCTCGATGTGCTGAGAAAGCGAAAGAAACATGCGCATTTCCTTGACCTTTTTCATCCAAAGGAAAAGTAGGAGCATGTCTATAGACCTCTTCTACTTCTATTGGCTCAGAAGTAGCTTCTTCTAGGCCGATTGAAAAATCGCTAGACAAAGAAGCCACTCCTCCATCTACTATTACCAATGATTCGACATCCAAAGAGTAAGTTTCTGCAATACGTGACAAAAGTCTGACCCTTACTGACTCACACGCACTTTTCACTGCACCGCCCGACATCCAAGTTTGTCGACTGGCAGATGTGGATCCCGCTGACCCTACAGTGGCTGTAGAAGCAGGTGCTAAATACACTTCTTCAACCCCCAACACCTCACGGACTATCTGTTCAACTAATGTCACGAACCCTTGTCCCACTTCCGCACATGCGCATGTAATGGTGACCCGTCCATCCACAAGGTGGCAGGATGCAGTGCTGAAATCATCAAATCCTTCTGAAAACATCAGATTTTTAAAGCCAACTGCTATTGCTTCACCTCTTACAACATCAGTTAGATCTGCAGTTCTTCCAGCACCTCCGGGCAGTTCCATCTGCTTCGTTGCTTTCCCTACAGACAGATGATGGTTAGCGCAAGTTTCTATCACTTCGGCAACTGGAGCAGTGCCACTGATTGTCTGGCCGGTAATTATTTGATCCCCAGTTTCAAGTGCATTCTTCAAACGTAATTTCACTGGATCCATTCCTAGTGCATTTGCCAGTTTGTCCATTTGTGCTTCATGAGCAAAACAAACTTGCACACATCCAAAACCTCTCATAGCCCCACACGGAGGATTATTTGTTCTAACAACGGAGCCGTGTATTTGAGCACTTTCCACCCGATAAGGTCCGACTGCAAAACAAGTTGCATTTGTAAGCACAGCACTACTCGTAGAAGCATAAGCCCCACCATCAAGAAGTATCCGAGCTTCAACTCTCATCAAGGTGCCATCAGATTTGGCATGATGCCTGTACCACATCTGAGCTGGATGCCGATGAACATGCCCATGGAAACTTTCGGTTCGTGAGTATGACATCTTCACTGGTTTGCCGGTATGTATAGCCAACAAACAAAGATGTATGTGAAGACTTATATCTTCTCGCGCTCCGAAAGCGCCACCTACTCCTGCCAATGTAAGTCTCACTTTCTCAGGTGGAAGACCTAAACAGGCTGCAACTTGATCACGGTCAGCATGCAGCCACTGGGTGGATATAAATAGGTCTATTCCTCCATCATCAGCAGGAACCGCCATTCCTGATTCTGTACCTAATGGTGCTTGATCTTGCATTCCTACTTCATAGGTGCCTTCAACAACTACTTGTCCTTCTTCCTGCGTGTCTCCATAGTTGAGATTGATCTCTCTTATAAGGTTCCCATCTGGATGTATTCCT
>DBFL01000026.1:11826-12356 GCA_002294285.1 Candidatus Neomicrothrix sp. UBA881 | reverse complement strand
TAGCCGCTGCATCAATTTTTGGAGACCCAGTACCTTTCGATTTTGCTCCTGCAACAGAAAATGAAATCGTACACAAAATCGCAAATGAAAAAGGAAGAGGCATAAAAAGTGGCACCTCAACCTGGCACACTGACGCCACATGGTTGGAAATGCCTCCAAGGGGAACCATGTTGCAAGCGGTTGAACTGCCTAGCTCTGGAGGAGACACCTTATTCGCAAGCATGTCTGCGGCTTTCGAATCTCTCTCACCAGAAACTCGAAGTTTCATAGACGGTCTAACAGCTGTCCACCACGGAGGATCTAAACTCAAAAGATCAGCAGACAAAATATCGAAAATCATTCCTGAAGAAGCAGTCTCACATCCGGTGGTTAGAACCCATCCCGTGACCAGAGAGAAGTGCATATTTGTGAACAGACTTTTCACCAAGAAAATAAACGAACTTAACGATATTGAGAATGAAGCCGTTCTGCCGATGCTCTGCGATCTAGTTCTACGACCAGAACTACAATTCAGATTCACCTGGGAAGAA
>DBFL01000026.1:0-11436 GCA_002294285.1 Candidatus Neomicrothrix sp. UBA881 | reverse complement strand
GCACAGAGTTGTACTCGCAGGCGACCCTGTTGAATAAACCATGTTAAGGAATCCTCCTTTCCCTATCTCCCCCGAGGAACTGACTGAAGAGTTCCTCTCGGAAAGTCTGGGAAAGGAAGTTGACTCTTTTAGCTACAAACGCATTGGTAGCGACAGAGGCATGCTGGGAGTTGTATTACTCCTAAATATTTCCTATTCAGATGGCAGTAAAGAAAACCAAAATCTTGTTTGCAAAATTCCCGCTCCTAGAGAAGGCAGTAGAGCAAACACCAAAAGAGGAAACAATAACGAACGCGAACTTCGCTTCTACGATGAGCTCGCCTCGATAACACCTGTAAATACTCCACAATTGCACTCAGCTTGGTACGACCCGGAAACTGAAAACTTTTTACTAATCCAAGAAGCAGTCGATGTAGATGAGAGTGTGGATCAAATTCAGGGGATCTCTCTTGAACAAGCTTTTCTCGTGCTAGATGAAGTTGCTTCTTTGCATTCTAAATGGTGGGAACACCCGGATTTAACTAAAATGGATTGGCTTCCAAAACCCAGTGGAAGAAAATCCAGTCTCTCTTTTATTGCAAATGCGGGATGGGACCCTCTTTGTGAGTTGCTAAATGGAGAGCTCACCAAAGACGAAATATCTTTTGGAAAAATAATCACAAGTCGCCTTCATGAAATGTTAGACGCACTATCAAATTATCCTGAAACATTAATTCACTCAGATCTAAGAGCCGACAACCTTCTTTTTACCCGTGAAGGCAACAGGGTTTTTCTCGTTGATTGGCAAGGGGCTTCTAAGGGACCCGCTGGGTTTGATTTGTCATATTTTATAACCATGTCTTTAACTGTTGATTCACGCCGCAAGAACGAAAAAATACTCTTGGACCATTATTTCAATGCAATCAAAGCCGCTGGTAAAGAAATAGATCAAACTGAACTATTTGAAAGTTATGTAGATGGGATACTTTATGGACTAGTTGTGGCTTGTTCCCTTCCTTTAATTAGTGACGAAAAAGAGGAACGTGTCAAAGAACTCGCAACTGTTATGACCAGAAGAAGTATTGAAGCATTGAAAGACCACAATAGATTTTGAACGAATAACACATTAGACAAAGAGGAGAACATGGAGAAAAAACTAGAGGGAAAAGTTGCTGCTGTCACTGGTGGAACACGTGGTATAGGACGGGCAATAGCAGAAAGATTCGTAGCCGAAGGAGCAAAAGTAGTTATCAACAGTCGTAATGATGAAAAAGGACAACGGGCACTTGATGAGATGAATGCTGGTGAAGATGTTCTTTTCTATCCGGGAAGTGTCACTGAAAAAGAGGTTTTAGAGGGTTTCGTTGACTTTACCGTTGAGAATTTTGGTCAACTTGACATCATGGTTTTAAACGCTGGTGGCGTTGGTGACACCGCTCCAGTAGTTGATCTTTCAGATGAAGAATGGCAATTCGAACTCGATTTCAATCTGAATCATGTTTTTAGAGGAACTCGTAAAGCACTCTGGCATATGGTCCCTCGTAAAACAGGAAGAATTATTGCTATTTCTTCTATAGAGGGTAAACGAGGCAAGGCTAACATCGCTGGATATACGGCTAATAAGCATGCAATCAATGGTTTCGTAAAATCCGCTGCCAAGGAAGTCGGCACAGAAGGAATAACAATCAATTCCATCTGTCCAGGACTGGTACATACAGACATGCTTGAAAATCAGTCGGGGGCTGCATCAGGGCTAACTGAAGTAGCCGATGTAATAGCTCTCTACACAAAAGACACAGCTATTCAAAGACCCGTGACAGTCGATGAAATAGCAGCTTTCGCACTCCTCCTTGCCTCAGAAGAAGGGGCGGGCTTCAGTGGTGGAACCATTTCACTTGACGGAGGACTAGCCACCTACTGATGAATGTTGACTTTCCAACCTGCCCCCAAGAGCTGAACAGAGAATGGCTTTCTGATGCGCTAGGTAGGCCTATTGAAAGTTTTGAAATGTGTCCGATTGGCGGAGGAAAAGGCAACCTGGGTGACCTAGTTCTCCTTTCTCTAGAAGATGGAGAACAATTAGTAGCAAAATTTGCTGCAAATAGACAAGAGTCTCTCAATGCTGCAAAGAGATCAGGGTTGTTCGAAAGAGAAATCAAGTTCTACCATGAGCTAGCTCCAAAACTTGACCTACGTCTTCCAACGCTTTTCGCGTCAGCTTATGATCCATCTAGCGCCTATTTCGTAATGCTCTTAGAGTATTTAGAACCTGCAGAAGACTCAGACTCAATAAGTGGTATAGGAATTGACTACACTCGACAGGTTTTTGAGGAATTATCTAAACTCCACAGCCAGGGAAAAGATTTGGTTGATACCCCTTGGGTTCAAACGATGATCTCTCAGGATCGAATCAACAATCTGACAATCATGATCGAAAAAGGATGGCCCGTTCTTCAAGACATGTGCGGTGAAATTGTTGAACCGCTTAAGGAAATAAACCTTTTAGAAAGATTCCTTGAAACCATGAGTTACCTCAACACATTGGATCAGACCATTGTTCACGGTGATGTCAAACCAGACAACTTGGTCATAAGCAGTCAGGGTGTCGCAATAATCGATTGGCAGGGTTTTGGCACAGGTCCACCTGCGTGGGATATTGCATACTGTATGTGCCAGTGTCTTACAACTGAAGAACGCAAATTGTACGAATCTGAACTACTTGCCAGTTACCCCCATGATCTTGTGGGATACAAAGAATCTTTGTTCTTTGGCATTGTCATAGCTTGTGCTCTCCCTCTTCTGGGCAATCCTGATGACCCAAGATTAGGGAAACTAGTTGAAATCACCGCTGAAAGAACTATCAGCGCAATGTCAGACGCCGGAACACTTAATTGAAAAAAAAGATTCTAATTATTACCGGAGGTCACCCGTTTGAATCAGACTCTTTCTTCGAGGTTTTCGATTCATTTGAAAACGTTGACTGGTTTCACGAAAAACATCCGGAAGCGGAAAAATTTCTTAACCCTGAAAAATGCCATGACATCGATGCGATTCTTTTCTATGACATTCCCGGAGTTGAATTGAGAAGAAACTCAGTCCCACCTGTTGTCTGTTCAGATCCAACCCCTGAGTACAAAAAGAACTTCGAGGATCTACTTGAGTCAGGTCAGGGGCTTGTCTTTCTGCATCACGCGATAGCTGGTTGGCCGACATGGGAACGGTATGCAGATGTGATCGGTGGCAGATTCCATTACAAACCTGGGTCGCTTCATGGAACTGAATTTCCTGATTCAGGATATTGTTTCGATGCAACCCAAGAAATTGAGGTTGTTGACGCTGATCATCCTATTTGCAGCGGGGTTCCTGAAAGTTTCTCAATAACTGACGAGGCTTACCTCTGCCCTATTTTCGAAGAATCGGTGACTCCTATACTTCGTTCACATTTTAATTTTGAAGATTCCTCGAATTTCTATTCAGCTGCGCTGGCAATGCAAGGAGAAATGAATTCCAATGAATCGTGGACACATCCAAAAGGAAGCAGCCTTGTCGCCTGGGTACGCTGGGAAAAATCATCGCCTATTGCATACATACAGCTGGGTGACGGGCCTTCTGCATATATGGATTCAAATTTCCGAAAACTTCTAAACAATGCGATTGACTGGGTCTCTTCTGAAGAAGCAAAAACTAGTAGTTCTGCAAAATCAAAATCGAACTAATGCCCAAGCCAACTGGTTAATTGACCCTACGGTCGGGCAGAATGTTGTAATCGCATTTAAGGAGATTCAATGAGCGCGGAAGAAATAATTGAAATCAATCATCTCACTAACAGATACAACCAAGCAGCGGATTCAGGGAATGGGAAAGCTTTTGCTGAAACTTTCACTGAAGATGGGATTTTAGAAATGCCAGGAAGCGACCCCATTGTAGGTAGAAGTGCCCTTGAAGTTTCCGGTGACAGTTTCCCTCAACTGATCAAAGGGGTCAGACATTGGATAAACAATCAAGTTGTCGAAATCAACGGAAATTCGGCAACAGCTAGCTGCTATCTGCTTCTAATGAGTGCTGGATCACCACCTAACATGATGACGACCGGACGTTACTCCGATGAACTGATAAAGACAGACCAAGGATGGAAGTTCACTAAACGTAGCGTTAGTTTGGACAGCTAGCCTTAGAGGTTGCAAATGGTATTTGAGAAGAAAGATTCCCACAGTGTCTGAACTGTCGTTAAAAGGACTTACGAAGGTCTACCCGAATGGCTTCAAGGCGGTGGATGATCTGAACATCGATATAGCTGACGGTGAGTTTCTGGTTCTAGTGGGACCTTCGGGTTGTGGAAAATCAACTGCTTTAAGGATGGTCGCAGGGCTGGAGGAAATAACTTCAGGAGAGCTTTCAATAGGTGGGGAACCTATGAATGAAGTCGAGCCGAAAGACCGCAACGTTGCAATGGTTTTCCAAAATTACGCCCTCTACCCGCATCTAGATGTCGAAAAGAACATTGGCTTTGCCTTGAAGCTTTCTGGAATGCCTAAACCTGAAATTGACACCAAAGTGCTGGAAGCCGCAAAAATTCTTGAACTTGAATCTCTGCTTAAAAATAAACCTGCTCAACTATCGGGCGGTCAAAGGCAGAGAGTTGCTATGGGTAGAGCTATAGTCCGCGATCCTTCTGTCTTCCTGATGGATGAACCGCTATCGAACCTTGATGCAAAATTACGAGTTCAAATGCGCGCTGAGATTACCCGATTGCAACACAAACTAGAAGCCACCACCTTGTATGTCACCCACGATCAGGTTGAAGCGATGACTATGGGCGACAGGGTAGCTGTAATGAAAGATGGCATTCTTCAGCAGATTGACAGTCCTTCATCTCTCTACGACTCGCCTGATAATCTCTTCGTTGCGGGATTTATCGGAGCTCCGGCGATGAACCTCAGAGAAGCGAGGCTCGACAACACTGCGGGTGAATGGTCTTTAGAAATGGGAGAGATCAGAATCCCTCTAGCGAGAGGGATTCTCGAAAAGAAACGCTCTTTGGCCGGATATGAGGGAAAAAATGTCGTGATCGGTATCCGTCCTGAGGCTATGGACGATGCCACCGTTACAGGAAAAAAGGAGCATCCTATTTTTTCAGCTGTAACAGAATTGACAGAAGCTCTTGGGTCGGATCTGCTCGTTCATTTTCCTATGGATGCGAAAGCTGTTGATGCAGGCGACCCCGATGCCCTCAAGGACCTAGACGAGAACCCTCTGATGATCGCTAGAGTCGACCCTCGTAGTCAAGCTAAACCTGGAGAAAAGATAGAAATTTCCATTGATACTGAGAGAATGCATTTCTTCGACCATGAGACTCGTTTAGCTATTAAATAAAGCGAACTCCCCAAAACTAAATCAAGGGTCCATGTTCTATCTGTTTTAGAACATTTGCTGCGAATAGCTTGCATTCAGAAATATGTGGGTATCCGGAGAGAATGAATGCGTCAATACCTGCTTCCATATATGCATCGATTTTCTTTATAACCTGATCCGGATCTCCTACTATTGCGGCCCCTGCCCCACTACGGGCACGTCCCACACCTGTCCACAAATTTTCCTCAATGAAGCCGTCATCATCTGAATTCTCGCGAAGCTCTGTTTGTCTGGAAACTCCAACCGACACTGCATCTAATGAACGATTCCGTATTTCTGCTCCCTGCTGGTCATCTATCTGACTCACAAGTCGATTGGCGGCATCGCGCGCTTCTTTTTCACTTTCTCTTACAATCACATGAGCTCTTAACCCATATTTCAATTCCCGTCCACGACCCGAAGCGCGTTCTTTCATATCAGAAACTGTCGACTCGACACCTTTTACAGTGTCAGGCCAAGTGAGAAAAACATCTGATTCCATAGCCGCTGTTTCTTTGGCTGCTTCGGAAAAACCTCCGAAATAAAAAGGCGGGCAATGACCTGAGACTGTTCTGACTCTCGGGGCTTCAATCTCGAGATCTACGAATTCACCGTGGTAGTCAACGGGGTTCCCGTTCAGAAGGTCTCTTAGTACTTTCATGTATTCCTGAGTCCTCTTGTAACGGGGCTCGGATTCAAGTTCTTGTCCGGGTAAATCACTAGAGATGATGTTTATAGTGAGCCTTCCACCTGACATCTGATCAATCGTCGCCATTTGTCTAGCTAATTGTGGTAGCCACATCTCGCCCATTCGGACGGCTAGAAGAAGTCTGATTCTATTTGTTGCAACTGACACAGCCGAAGCGAATGATGTGGCGTCGATTCCCAATTCATAGCCGGAAGGCAAAAGTATGTTGTCGAATCCATTTTCTTCAGCACACAAGACAATGTCGCGGCAGTGCTCCCAAGAACTTCTAAGTTCTGGGGCTGCAACGCCTAGAAACTCATAGTCATCATCACAGAGAGCACCAAACCAGGATATTTCAGGTTTTTTTTGCTTATCACTCATCTAGAGATACCTGTCCCCTCGATTACCTCATCTATTTCTACGATGGACTTCCTTTCAACAGATAAATGCGCCGCTTCTCCGACTGCTACTGACCAAAATCCGTCAATAAGACCTACTTCTGGTTCGTTCCCTTCCAAAAGTGCTTCACGGAACTTTAAATGCTCGACATAAGAGGATCCACTGTGAGTACCCTCATGTAAAATTTCGGGATTTTCAGAACGTACCTCATCGACAGAACCTATCCAGTGTTTACCTCTGATACCGGTTCTCATAACAGACTCGGGAATCAAGGCTTCGAGTTTGCCTAAATCTCCAACAACAGAAACTTCTTCTTGATTTTTCGTTGCTTCTGCAAACATACACAGATCTAACATTCCTCGGGAACCTGATTCAAACTCAACTATCACATAGGCGTTGTCAATGATGTCGGGGGTGACTCCGTCATATTCTTCATCTAGGTGATTTACATCCTGCCCGCCTGATGCCATCACCCTCACCGGCATGTCTCCGGTGATCAGGTTCATCAAATCAAAGAAGTGGCAGCACTTCTCAACTAATGTGCCACCGGTATTTGAATTGAAACGATTCCAATTTTCGACTTTCTCCAAGAACGGGAACCTGTGTTCACGAATTGAAACCATTCGAACAGGTCCAATGATTCCTTGGTGTACACGGTCGATGAGTTCTGAAACGGCTGGCATGTAGCGATACTCCAACCCGACCCAAACCATCGAATCATTGCCGGCAGCGGAAATTACCTTGGCACAATCAGAGGTTGTAGTACAAAGAGGTTTTTCGATCATCACAGGAATTTTTGCGTCAATTACGTCGAGCAGTATTTCTGTGTGTGTCATATTTGGGGTGGCGACAACAAGAGCGTCAACTTCTCCATTGTTCAACAGTTCATGATGGTGTGTGAAGCTCTTTACTTCTCCACCAATCAGTTCTTTAGCTGTGTTGAGAGAGTTTTGATTTGTATCACAGAGTGCTGTTATTACGTTACCTTCAATGGCCTGAAGGTCGAGAATATGCTCGATTCCCATCATTCCTGTGCCGATTATTCCGAAACGGATTTCTTCTGTCAAGGCAGGGGCACTCCATCTGATGCTTCAATCAGATTGTAGACATCATCTCGAGTCAGATTAACACTGGTTGCTTGAGCTAATTTCTTCAATCTTTCCGTCTGTTGAGTTCCAACAATTGCTATTGGTGCTGTTGGATGGGCTAGTACAAATGCAACCGCTATAGCCGCTCGATCCACTGACTCTCTTTCTCCCAACGCGTCAAGAAGTTCAACCAATTCTGGTCTCACGCCTTCTCCTGTGGCCAATTTTCCTCCTGCAAGTGGACTCCAGGCGAGAGGAGTAATTCCTTTGGCAGAACACTGGTCAAGGGTTCCATCTCTTAATGGTGTGAGGCAACTAAGAGAGAATTCTGGTTGCGTTGTAGTTAGCGGAGAATTCAGATGTGAAGAAAGAGCAGCAACTTGATTCGGAGTGTAGTTTGAAACCCCTATAGCTTTAATTTTTCCTTCATCTATAAGTGAATCAAGTGTTTCTGCAACTTCGGACGGATGGGTGTAAAAGTCTGGTCTGTGGATTTGGTACAGATCAATCTGTTCGACTCCTAGCCGCTTCAGGGAACCCTCGCATGCAGAACGTAGGTATTTCGAACTCGAGTCATAAGGAACCGGTGGGGCTATACCTCCTTTGGTAGAAAGAACTATCTGTTCGCGCAGATGAGGACTCGCTGCGATAACACGACCGAGTAGTTCTTCACATGCACCGAAGCCTTTGCCTCCCCAGTCAAAACCGTAAACATCAGCATTGTCAATCAGGTTCATACCGAGTTCAACGGCAGTCTCTAAAAGTTCAGTCGCTTCATCTAGATTCTCCGTTGTGTAGCGCCACAAACCGAAAGCGATAGGACCTACCTCTGGCAGGTCTTCACTGATTGTTCTAGGTTCTTTTAGAACAATATTTTCAGACATTAATTCCTCGATCCGGCTTGTTGAAATTTTCAGCTTATAGAAACACTACGACTTAACTGACCCTGCTAGGAGTCCACGAACAAAATATCTCTGCAGGAAGAAGAAAACCAGCAAAGGCACTCCTGCTTGCACGAAAGCTCCTGCTGAAAGCACATGTTCTTTCATGCCGAACTCCCCTGCCATGGAGGCAATATTTATAGTTGCTGGATAACTGGCTCCGTTTCCGCCAACCATCGTCAAAGCGACTAGATAATCGTTCCAGGTCCACAAGAACTGAAAGATCGTGAATGCCGCTAAAGCTGGCACAGAAAGTGGGACCACGAGACGCCAGAAGATCGTGAAATGATTGGCACCATCAATTCTTGCAGCCTCGAAAAGTTCTTTTGGTAGTGCCGAAATGTAGTTATGCAGAAGAAAGATAGCGAATGGCATGGCAAAAGCGGTGTGTGTCAACCAGACGGCAGTTGTGGTACCAGCGAGGTCTAAATCAGGGAAGAGAGTAATTACGGTTCCAGTACCGGGGATAGTCCAATGTGCACCTCCTGCAAACAATTGCAGAAGCGGTAGGAGAGCTACCTGATTGGGTAGTGCCATCAGCGCTACAGTTGCGATAAAAAGCCATTCACGACCTTTGAAGGAAATCCAAGCGAATGCATACGCCGCCATTGCAGCGATAGCTACCGGTATAACTGTCGCTGGTATTGCTATGGCAGAAGAGTTGATTAGAGCCTGCCACATTCCTCCTGACTGCCTTGATGAAAGAACAGTAGTGTAGTTGTCGAACGTCCAACCACCTTCCGTAAATGAAGTCCACCATCCTGTTGCTCTTTGAGCGTCCCTAGTTCGGAATGAATTTATGAACAGGCTGCCTGTAGGTATGCTCCAGATGACGACAAGTATCCAAAGAGCCCATGTCGGTATAGCTTTCAAAAGTCGATATACGAACTTTCCCACAGAGTCAACAGATTTTGCATTTTCTGAAATTTGCGTGTTCTGGGTTTTGGTAGTCACTGGATCACGCTCCGCTGCATCCGACGGACATTGAGTGCCATCGCTGGCACGACTGCTAGAAAGAGAACTGTCGCTAGGGCGGATCCAAGTCCGAGATTAAACTCTGTGAAAGTCTTCTGCCACATCTCGTTAGCGATTACTTGGGTCCCGAAGTTTCCGTTTGTCATAACTCGGACTATGTCAAAAACTTTCATAACTAAAACTATGAGAGCAGTGACTATGACACTTATTGTCGGAGTAATCGTAGGAAGAGTCACATTAAAGAAAACCTGTCGATCATTTGCTCCATCTACACGCGCTGCTTCAATGAGATCACTTGGAACGGCCTTAATTGCGGCAGAAAGTATCACCATGGCGAATCCTGTCTGTATCCAAATCAAAACAACCATCAGCCAGACGTTGTTAAATGGACCTTCCTGAACAAATAAAATAGGTTTGCCTATGGGTTGACCTAGGGGCCCTTCTTCTACACCTCCTATACCGGGACCTAAAAGACGGTAGAGGACCCACAGGACCGGCAAAGATACGAAAAGGGAACCGATGGAAATCGCAATTTGTTTCCGTCGGATCCCAAAAAAGCTAAGTGACGCTAGACCGATTGTCACTATTGCGAGAATTGCAACACCTATTATCTGTCCAGTGCTGCCTGAACCTAGTTTTCCAAGTCCTACCCAAATAGCGTTGAACAAACCTGTCTGAGGTTTTTTTGGTGGTCTGGCGATGTACATGAATTTCCAAATAATTCCTGCACCCACAAAGGAAATTGCCATTGGTAAGAAAATTAAGCTTTTTGCCGCAGATTCGAATCTGACACGATCAGCAAGGACAGCAGCAACTAAACCTAAACCTGTTGACAACAAAGTGACAACTATGACCCACCAGAGGTTATTTATGACTGTTCCTCTTAGGGTAGAGAAGACCGCAAAGATGAGTAGGAATACACCTATTGCTGAAGGAGTTAGAAAACTTCCGTTCGGATGCAGTACCCTCCCCTGCTTTTTACCTGACAATAAACCAGCCACGACACCTGCAAATATGAGAAGCAACGCCAGCACGAAAAGACGGCTGGTGAAAATATTCGACCAGTCACTTAAATCCACACTCGACTTGTTTGTAAGGATCTCTCCATAGTTTTTAAGTCCAGCCCACTCCCTACCCCTTATCCCGTGCAGAGAGAGGTAGACGGTTCTTCCCAAAGGGATGATCAGACCTAGTGATACAAATAAGAGAGCTGGTCCCAAGAAAACACCCACACGTGTTCTTTCCTGAAAACGATTGCGTCCTAGGAGATCGCGTTCAGGCCCTGAAGTCAAAGATGCACCAAGCAAAGAGAAGGTTATGACGGTCAAGAGGTATGAAGAACTTTTGGATCCTTCTCCGATTTCTGCCAGCAACCAACCGCCTAGCACCCAACCGATCGTGATAAATAACAACAACCCACCGACTCGGAAGTTTCTGAATACAAGAGTTGTAAGAGAGTAAAGAACTGCTGCTGATACCACTAGTACAAGCAGACTAGTGATCTGTATCTCTGGGTTGACTGAATCCTTGAGAAAGGCAGCAATGATTAGACCGGCACCTGCTCCCATTGCCGGACCTGTTGCTATTCGATATTTCCGTTTACTTATTAAAGATGGAATTGATGCCAAGACTGAAAAAATCAAGGCGCACAATATTACGAATAGGAAACTGGATCCTTTTACAAGTCGGTTACCCACCAGAACGGCTGACAAGATGACACCACATAGAGCTCCAGATATCGCCCGGAAAAGAAACCAACGATCCACAACTAGGTCAAAAAGGCGATTTGCTCCAACAAAAATAAGGGCACTAACACCTATTGAGATCGTGATACCCCAGAAAGCCTCTATCAAATTTTCCATTATTCAGATTTTTACCTATTAATCAAAAAAGACCGAATCGGGTAATAGTAATTTGAACCCGAAGAGAGTTTAGATGGGTCAAAACTGATCCGGCCGGACCTTTTCAGGTCCGG
>DBFL01000011.1:5905-7453 GCA_002294285.1 Candidatus Neomicrothrix sp. UBA881 | reverse complement strand
CCTGTTTCTAGTGTTCCTGTTTCTGATTCAACAGAAGGAGAAAAAACTGTTACTCCTGAGGTTCCCAGACTGGGAGTTGTCACACTAGCTGAGAGGGGCTTGTTGCTTATGGCGGGAACAGAAAATCAAATTCTTTTGTCTTTTGAAAGCCCGCAGGAAGCAGTTATGAGTTCTTTAATAAGTATTTTGGGAGAGCCTATTGAAGAGAGTTCTGCCACAGGAGACGACATCTGCATTAATCCTAAGAGTTTCAAATTTGCCGATCTAGAGGTTTTTTTCTCCTCTTACGACCAGGGTCCGATATTTTCACAATGGTTTGTTTCAGGCATAGGTGCTAAAGATACCGGCTTATGGACACTTAATCGTATTGGAGTGGGATCTAGCATCTCTGAATTAAAGGAACTGTCAGACAGTCAAATACTAATCGAAGAAATTTTTCCCGGAACAAATGACCCAGCCGGAAAATTTAGAATCGACCCTTTTGGACTGGGCATGTTCATTCATGGAGTAGCTAGCAACACAAATGATCAGGGAAAAATTTTACAAATGTGGGCCGGTGAAGAATGTCAACGATTGTTTGCAGGCTAAGAACCAGATCTGATTTCATTTTCTAAGGCTTTTTTTAGCACCGGATCTGAGAAAGTGAAGTTATTTTTCAAAAGAACCTCAGGAACTATGGATTGACTTGAAATCATGAGTTCATCCACCAACTGTCGCCCGTAAACAAGACTTAAAACTGAGGAGGGAATTTTAAAAACTACTGGCCTTCTGAGTACATCCCCAAGAGTTTTGGAAAATTCAAAATTTGATAAAGGTTCGGGAGAAACTAAATTAACGGGTCCATTTATTTCATTGTCAAGCATCCACTTGATCGCTGCGATCTCATCTCTAAGCGAAATCCAACTCATTAACTGTTCCCCAGAGCCAATACAACCACCTAAACCAAGTTTAAATATCGGAAGAAGTCTCTTAAGCAGACCACCTGAAGCGCTCAAAACGATACCAGTCCTTGCATGAACTACTCGAATCCCTGCTCTTTCGGCTTCCAGTGTTGACTCTTCCCATTTTGAACACACATCAGCAAGAAATCCTTCTCCTAGTGGTGAATTCTCTGTTGCAGGATTCGAACCCGTGTGACCGTAATAACCAATAGCCGATGCATTGATTAAAACACTTGGTCTTTCGTCAGATTTAATCCCAGCAATTGTTTTACAAATAAGTTCCGTACCTTCAACTCGACTAGAAATTATTTGTTCCATCCTTTTGCGCGACCATCTTTTATCACCTATTCCGACACCAGCCAAGTTGACTATTGCGTTGATGCCAACAAGCCTGTTCGGGTCGAGAAACTTATTCTTCGGATCCCAAAAAATCTCCGAGTCGTCAATCTGGTTGCGTCTGACCAATCGTTTTACTGAAAAACCTTCTTGAATTAAAAGTCTTTCGAGTGCTCTACCTATAGTTCCGGAAGATCCAGCGATCGCTACAGTTTTCAAGTTTTCCTGCAATTACTTTTCTATGTCAACTATTTTTACAGCTAGGTCACCG
>DBFL01000011.1:0-5531 GCA_002294285.1 Candidatus Neomicrothrix sp. UBA881 | reverse complement strand
ACCAAGAGGAGACTCAGGTGATAAAACTTCTAAGCCTTCTCTTTGCTCTTCAATCGAGCCAACCAGCATCTTTTCAGGTTCAGAGTCTCCTTCGTATAGGAGTGAAACAATCGAACCCAAAGAGACTTCGTCAACTGCACCCTCAGAAATCGACACTATTTCAGCATTTTCTAATATTGAAGCAAGTTGAGCTATACGGGTTTCCATTTTTCCCTGCTCCTCTTTTGCCG
The DNA here is from genome assembly GCA_002294285.1 of Candidatus Neomicrothrix sp. UBA881. Lineage (GTDB taxonomy): Bacteria > Actinomycetota > Acidimicrobiia > Acidimicrobiales > MedAcidi-G1 > MedAcidi-G1. Next base: position 5,301 of record DBFL01000011.1, on the reverse strand, counting down.
CTTGATAGTCACCATTTTCCGATAGATCCCCAAGTTCGCGTGCAGTTTCAATTTTTTTTGCGATATCTATCCGCCCGCGTGTGGTTAAGTCCTCATGTTCATCTAAAAGGCGCTTATGGGCTTCAGGTGATAGTTGTTGAACTTTTCCCATAGATTCAGCGTAACCGTATGATGAAATAGCCAACACGAGCAGCTATGCAAATTTTGTTGCTTAAAAAAACGTTTGGAATCTGTGTATATGGTGCTGATAGACTAATCAGATGGGTAAGGCATGTTTAGTAATCATTATCTAGAAGGCACACATTTGTGTGCCTGAATGCCGTCCACGAAGGTGGACGGTTTTTTAGTTTCGACAAGCAGTAAATAGGACAGGAGAAGAAATGCCGATTGAAAAAGCTGAAAAGATCTGGATGAACGGTGAACTTGTTGATTGGGATTCAGCGAATGTCCATGTATTAACTCATACATTGCACTACGGCAATGGCGTTTTTGAAGGAATTCGTGCATATGAAACTGATAATGGGCCGGCGGTCTTTAGATTGACACCCCATATAGAAAGACTTTTTAGATCAGCCAAAATCCTTTGTATAGATATTCCATATTCAGTAGAAGAACTTGTGCAAGCAGTCAAAGAAACAGTAAAAGTCAATTCGCTACCATCATGCTATATAAGACCAATCGCCTATTTAGGATATGGAGAGATGGGTCTCAACCCGTTGCCTTGCTCTGTCGACGTAGCGATAGCGACTTGGCCGTGGGGTGCTTACCTAGGCGATGAAGGAATCAATAGTGGTGTAAGAATGATGGTTTCGTCGTGGCAAAGACATGACCCCAATGCAATGCCGCCAGCTGCGAAAGGTTGCGGACACTACATAAACTCCCAGATGGCCAAGGTGCAGGCAGTAAAAGCAGGATATGACGAAGCAATTCTCCTATCTCCACAGGGTTATGTATCCGAGTGCACTGGAGAAAACTTGTTCCTCGTAAAAAAAGGAGTAATAGTCACACCTCCCACAAGCGCAGGAGCTTTAGAAGGAATCACCCAGGATTCAGTCAGACAAATAGCATCCGACATAGGCATCGAATATCAAGAAGGAAATATATTACGCAGTGATCTTTATACAGCCGATGAAGCTTTCCTTTCAGGAACAGCAGCCGAGGTAGTTCCAATAAGATCTGTTGACGATAGAGAAATTGGAGATCCCGGGCCCGTAACTAGAGCAATTCAAGAAAGACTATTTGAAGCTTTTCGAGGAAAGCGACCCGAGTACTCCGATTGGAACGAATATGTCACTTAAAGATTCGACTCTCGTTAAAAAAGTCGAAATATATGACACAACTCTTCGTGACGGAGCGCAGCTAGAGGGCATTTCATTAACTGTTGATGACAAGTTGAGAATTGCAAAACAATTAGACCGGTTGGGAGTTCACTACATCGAGGGAGGATGGCCAGGGGCTAATCCAAAAGATGAAGAGTTTTTCCTTAGAGCAACCGAAGAATTGAATCTAGAAAACTCTCAACTAGTCGCGTTTGGATCTACCAGAAGAGTCAATGGCAAAGTAGAAGACGACGAAACACTTAAGAATTTAATCAATGCGAACACAGAAGTTGTATGTATTGTCGGAAAAGCGTCTGCATATCACGTAACAGAAGCTTTGAGAACAAGCCTTGAAGAAGGAATAGCGATGGTTGAGGACTCGGTTGGATTTTTGAAGGGTCAAAAAACAAAGGTCTTTTTTGATGCAGAACACTTTTTCGACGGATACAAACAGAACCCTGATTTTTCTATAGAGGTATTAGAAGGCGCTGCACGAGGAGGAGTTGACTGTGTTGTTCTTTGCGACACGAATGGAGGCTCCCTCCCACACGAAGTAGAACAAATTGTAAAAGAAGTAAAAAACAGAATTGACTGTGAAATCGGTGTGCATTTGCATAACGACACAGGATGCGGAGTCGCTAACGCTATAGCAGGTGTTATAGGCGGAGCATCACAAGTACAGGGAACAATCAACGGATACGGAGAACGGGTAGGCAACTGTGATCTGGTACCAGTCATAGCTAATCTCAGCCTAAAACTTGGTATTGAAACCATACCTCAGAAACATATGGAGAATTTAACTTCCGTTTCAAGACATGTTGCCGAACTAGTCAATTTTGCTTCAGATCCCCAACAGCCTTATGTGGGGACCAAGGCTTTTGCTCACAAAGCTGGACTTCACACCAGTGCAATATCTAGACAAAAAGACGCATATGAACATGTCGATCCAGAAGCCGTAGGAAATGGAACCAGATTCCTAGTCTCAGAAATGTCAGGTCGCTCAACAATCGAACTAAAAGCCAAAGAAATTGGGATTGATTTAGAAGGTGGGATAATAGGCGAAATAGTGGAGACCTTAAAAGAACTTGAATACGAGGGCTACCATTTTGAAGCAGCAGATGCCTCTTTGGAGTTATTGATCAGATCAGCTACAGGCTGGAAACACAATTTTTTCGATCTCCGTTCTTTTGAAGTAAGCGTTGGACACAAAAGAGGTAGCGGAGCTCGCTCGTGGAATGATATAGCTGTAGAAGTAGACACCCACGCAACAGTCACATTGGTGGTGAAAGGCGAAGAAATCACTGCTGATGGAGAAGGAAACGGACCTGTAAACGCACTTGATTCAGCTCTACGAAAATCCTTGAGAGACGACATCCCAGATATAGATTCTTTTAATCTGACTGATTACAAAGTTAGAGTTCTCGAATCTGAAAGAGGCACCGGAGCCGTCACAAGGGTTCTCCTTGACACTACAGACGGTAAAAAAACATGGACCACTATCGGCGTTTCAACCAACATTATCGAAGCTTCATGGCAAGCGCTCGTTGATTCGCTTGTCTACGGACTTTTACACATCGAAAATTAGATCCGAGCAACTTTTAGTTGATCAAAGGTATATATAGTCAAACTGTGTTTTTGCTTCGACCACGCATTCTTTTATCTGAATTCATTGGAACGATGTTTCTTTTGATTGGTGTTATCGGGTCTGGAATAATGGCTGAAAAGTTAAGCCCATCTGACGTTGGCTTACAACTATTACAAAATGCAGCTGCTACTACAGGAGTCTTAATTGCAGTAATTTCAATTTTTGCGACAATTTCAGCTGACTTCAATCCAGCTGTGACTATTGGGGCATGGTTGCTAGGTCACCGTGATAAAAAAGAAATTTTACCAATAATTTTTTTTCAGGTCCTCGGCGGTTGCTTAGGAACAGTACTAGCAAACATCATGTTTGATTTAGATTGGTTCCAACTGTCCCAAAAGAACAGATCAGGAGCTGAATTGTGGTTGGCAGAAATAATTGCAACTTTGGGGCTCCTATTAATAGTATTCAGCTTGTTAAGAACTAAGAGGCCAAATCACATCCCTTACGTGGTAGGTGCTTATATAGGAGGCGCCTACTATTTCACCTCTTCTACAAGCTTTGCTAACCCAGCTGTATCAGTAGCTCGAATGCTCTCAGATACTTTTGCCGGTATAAAGCCATCATCGGCACCTATGTTCATTCTGATGCAACTATTAGGACTAGGTTTGGCAGTTTGTATTATCAGGTATCTATTTTCAAAACCTCAGACGGACTGAAGTTAACTAACTGCACTGACTCTCAGCAGGAGTGCCGACAATTCTTTCATTGGACCAACTCACTAAATCATCCCAATATGCAATCACCGATGTCCCATGATTGGTGCCAGGATATTCCTTAAGTTCGATAGGCGCAGAATCAGAAAAGGAACAAAGTTGACTTAAAAGTAGTTGACTTGCAATAAAAGGTATTTGCTCATCCTCTGTTCCGTGGAGAATTAAAGTGGGAACTTGGACTCTCCTTTGATTCGTATCGTTTTCTGTGAGGCGGGCATTCCAATCAGGAAGAGAAAAAACATCATCGACAGCTACAAGGTCTTCATAGGGGATTGCGTTGAAAACTTCAAAAATGTGACTCGTACAGCCTTTTTCCAATTCGTCTATAAGGTACAGGTACTCAGGGTTTACAAGCGCACTGTAGTCAAGTTCGGGGTAAGCGGAACCAAAAGAAGCGCCGACCATCACTAGGTAGCCCTGAAAAGGACCATTTTCGAGAAATGATTTAAGCAAAGGGAACTGTGAAGGAGGTGCACCAGCTGCAACACCTACCAAATTCAGTTCTGGTGCTAAATCCAGCCAACGTTGACTTGCATGCATGGCCGCATGTCCACCTTGAGAATGTCCCCATACCACAAGTGGACCATCAGCATTTATTCCATCAATGTTTTTTGCTGCTCTCACGATGTCAAAAATTCCTCGAGCTTCACTTTCACCGACAATATAGTGATGGATTCCGTCAGACCCTAAACCCTCAAAATCAGACGCGACGATTACCCATCCAGCCTCCACAAAGGGCCTAATCAACTCAAGGTTAGGCACAGGTTCTTGCCTTGATGGAGCACACTGATCGGCTAGTCCAACTGTTCCATGAGCTATAGAAAGAACGGGACGCGACTCTTCACCATTCAGGTCAGGTGCCACTACCAAGCCACTCACCTCAATAGGTTCACCCAAAATTGATTCCGACTCATAGATGACACGAAAACCAACACCCATTTCACCAACATCTATGTTCTCAATTTCAATTAAAGATCTAGTGGGTACATCTAAAGATCCAGTCGTGATCTCCGAAACTTTGGTCGGAGGTTGATTGAATCCTCGGAGCTCTACATCTGAGACGAGATCAGCAATCTCAGCGGTCATCTCAAACGTTCCTGTCGGAAGGCCGAGAACATCATAGGTAAATCCAGTCAGATAAACACGTAAAAGATCATGAACAGCTCTTGCATCGGCATCAACAGGCAGACAACCATCTTCACCAGATCTAACCACGGAATCACCCAATGCTTCACGCAACTCCGTAAGCCCACCTTGTTCTTGGATCAAAGGACAGGCGTCTATCGCAGTTGCATGCCCAGTTCTAGCTATATTAATGAAAACTGAATTATTGAGTGACTCGTGCAGTTCCCACGAAATTAATGGTTCGACCACTGAGTCATTTTCAAACACGATTAGCAAAGTAGGCCTGTCAACTGAAAGGTCCTGAAAACCACCAGCGAGAAGAGCGACACCGGCAACTCGATCATCTGAAGTAGCGAGAGCCGCTGTTCCAGTGCCCGCAGAATGACCAATTATCACCATTTCTGAGTTATCAGTAATGGGACCCAATTCAGAATCTTGACCGAGCGCTTCCAAAGCTTCAAAAAGATGAGCAACATCGTCTTCGGGCGTGTCAGAGCCG
>DBFL01000078.1:12528-15737 GCA_002294285.1 Candidatus Neomicrothrix sp. UBA881 | reverse complement strand
CGGCTAGCAGGATTTTCAGCCGTAACACATTCAAGGTGAAAATCGCCATGCTTTTCATTTTCCCAGTCAGAAAAAAATTGGCGTATGAAAAGAGAGCATTTTTTTTCCGGAAGAGTAAACCAGGAATTTTCATCCTTATCTTTCGGACAGTTTTGAGAACTGAAATATAGTTCCAAATTTCCAGAAGAATCAGTTGGGGCATCTGTGACGTTTATTGTCAAAAGTTGTTCAATGGGTCCTTCATTGAAATCCATTGTCATAAGAGTTACCCCTGCATAACACACGGTTCCTATGTTGCCAGAAAGTCTGTAAGTGTTTTTAAGGTCAACGTTTGCGATCTGGTACAAACCATCTGGATTGTCTTGACCTGTTTTGAAAGGATGAACCCAAGCCAGTTCCGGAAAGTCGACATCGCTTGACTCGACAGAAATTCCAATGCTTCTATACAGCGCCCTTAGTAGATGACGTAGACCCTCGACTCTGTCTGTATCATTACCTAAAGTTTTTGAGTCGATAATTGAATTTCCCGCATCAGAAAGTTTTTCACAAAAAGCCCGCCAAGCTTCTTTTAACTCTTCGTCTTGTTCACTCATATATACAAAAGTAGTAGATTTTGTTTAGTGGAATAAACCCGATTCGTTCAGAGAGTTTTTTTCAGTGATAATTGAATGAGGTTAAGGAGGGTCTTATGTCAAGTAAAAATTTCCCAAGCACAATCGAAGAAGTAACACCCGTTTGGCTCAGCGATGCACTACAAAATGCAGGGATGCCGGGAGTGGAAATCAGAGACATTCAAGTTGAAGTAATAGGCGAAGGTGTCGGAATCATGGGTCTCCTATACAGAGCGAAACTTTCTTACAGTGAATCATCGTCAGAAGGTCCAAATTCAGTAGTAATTAAAGTGCCATCACCTCATGAACAAACACGACATATAGCTCGAGCATTTATGTTCTACGGAAAAGAAATTGGTTTTTACAGAGATGCGGCAAAAGATACCCCATTAGGAACACCAGACTGTTATGCAGCTCATCATGACCCTGAATCAGATGACTTTATTCTAGTTCTCGAAGATCTCGAAGGAGCTCAAGTTTTAAGTCAGTTAGACGGCTGTCCGATCGATAAAGCACAATTCGCAATTGAAGAACTAGCAAAACACCACGCAGAGTTCTGGGAAAGTGATCGTTTTGAAGGCGACCTCGCTTGGCTTCCCTACGGGTGGGATGTGCCCTTCCCTCAAGCTATAGCTCAGGGGTTTGCTGAAGCTTGGCCGGGTTGCATGGACATGTTTACGGGTGGTGTGTCTGAAAGAATAATAAAAGTTGGAGAAAAGTTCCCGACGGTAACCGGCGAAATGATGGAATTGGCTGATAGTCCCATCACAATGGCGCACGGAGATTTCCGACTCGACAATCTCTTTTTTGACAATGGTGAACTCAAAGTAATCGATTGGCAAATTTGCATAAAAACTGTTGGTGGTTATGACGTTGGCTATTTCCTGAGTCAGAGCCTCACTATTGACGACAGACGGAACCATGAGAAGGAATTGCTCGAAAGATATCGAAACACTTTAAGCGAACTCGGTTTAGATTACCCTCAAGATCGACTCATGGAAGATTACAGACGTTCTGTTTTGTTCTGTTTGGCATATCCGGTGCAGGCATCAGCAGCAGCGCTCGTAAATGATCGCGCGGTTCAACTAGTGACAGAAATGTTCAATCGGGTCACGACAGCAATCGAAGACCTTGAAGCTGACGAGTTTTTACCCTAATAACTGATTTAATAAACATTAATGGTTACTTTTCTAGCCTTGGCGGCTGCTGCACTAGCGGGAACGGGAGATTTTTTCGGCGGAAAAGCTACTAAGAAAACAAACATAATATCGGTCTTAGCGATATCACATCTTTTAGGCCTTTTTGTAATTCTGATAATCGCTCCTTTGATGGCAGATGAATTCAAAAGCAGCGATTTTTTTCTTGGTGTGCTTGCATCAAGTTTCGGACTGTGTGGTCTAGCTCTTCTCTACAGAGGTCTCGCTAGAGGACCAATGGCAATAGTCGCTCCAATCACAGCAGTTGCATGCGCGACCTTGCCCGTGATTTGGGGAGTGCTATCCGGAGAGAAACTTTCAACCACGCAGCTGATAGGAATATTGATCGGCATAATAGCGATATTTTTAGTTTCCTGGATACCAGGTCAGAGTAAACCCATCAAAAGTTCTCTGATTGTAGAAGCTGTAATAGCTGGACTTGGATTTGGAGCTTTTTTTATTGTCATCGATGGCACGTCTGAAACAACAGCACCTTGGCCAGTCGTTGGGTCACGAGTTTTCTCTGTTTTAGCTATTTTTCTATTTGTATTTATTGCTAAAAAAAACATAAAACCCGCAGAAAATTCTATTTCGCTCATAATCGGAGCAGGAGTATTTGACACATTTGCAAATATTGTCCTACTTGCAGCTTTAAATAAGGGTTTTCTAAGCTTGGTTTCTGTCTTAGCCTCTTTTTATCCCGCGGTTACAGTCCTTCTTGCTCGCATATTCCTAAAAGAATTGATGGTTAAGAGTCAAGTATTTGGTTTAGCGCTGGGGTTAACTTCTATTGCACTTTTAGCCGCTAGTTGATTTCAGGAGAGACTTCAGAATATTCGCGGTCTTATTTCTACCTGAAATCTTTATTTTTGAGAGGTTCAGAAAATCAGCAAGCAATCTGAGTTCTTCTATTAGCTCAGAGCAGACTACTTCCGCATCAACTTTTTCTTCCAGAAAAACACCTTTAACTACCAGCGTTTCTTCTGACCTTAGAGTTTTCAAATCTACTCGCGCTACCAAATTTTCGTTCAGGAGAAAGGGTAGAACATAGTAGCCAAATTCTCGTTTCTCACGAGGCACGTAAATTTCAAGTCTGTATCTGTATCCAAACAGTCTTTCAATCCGCGGACGGCACCATATAAGTGAATCAAAGGGTGACAATAATGCTCTTGATTCTGTTTTTTCCGGCAGTAAAGCGGAGTTGTGAAGGTAAGCCTCTTCCTTCCACCCCTCAACTTTTATCGGTATCAGTTCACTTTTATCTACGAGACAATTAACAGCTTCTTTTGCAAGGGAAGGTTTTATTCGAAAATAATCAGCTGTATCCCTGATAGTTCCCAACCCGTTACAACGTGCTGATATCAGAATGAGCTTTTCAATGGCTTCCTGTTCCGTAGGAGTT
>DBFL01000078.1:5126-12156 GCA_002294285.1 Candidatus Neomicrothrix sp. UBA881 | reverse complement strand
CGGGAAAAATTACTGTCACGCCTTACCCCTATTTCACCAATCCTAAAAAGCCAGTCCAGTGCTTTTTGGCCATCTGAGCGTCCACTCCACCAAGAACCTGAACGACTTCTGGGTTCTTTCAGCTGACTGGCTGAAATTGGGTGAGATAGTTCAACTTCTCTCATAACCTCACTTACATATTGTTTTTGAGAATTCGCTAACTCGAAAAGCCCTTTCCATGTTTCACCGTTGCGTGCTCTATCTCTCTTCCAGCGTGTAAACGGCTCTGTGGTGACAGGAAGAACAGAGGCTTCATGAGCCCAAGACTCGAAAACTTCCTCAGAGTGCCAAATCCATTTATCAAGTTCAGATTTTTTATATTTCCCCAAGCGACTAAAAAAAACCAAATAATGCGACCTGCATAACGCCTGAACTGAATCGAGCTGCACAAGACCTACATCATTTATCACACGATTGAAGTGTTCTTTATTTGTTTTTTTTGGTTTTGCTTTATTTAAACCCTGAGCAGCAATTGCTACGCGTCTAGCGGAACTTATATCGAGTTCTAAATCAAATTTCTGAGACATAAAATACCGAAACATTTAAGCAGATCATTTAAAAAAGGAGCAAATGGAAATATCTGCCGTACGCTTCTTGCATGTTCGAAGAAGTTGAAGTGAATGATCTAAATGAACGCGCTCTTCTTCAGAAACGAACCCTTCGCACTCTTATGGCCGGATTGGTGCCTGCAGGGGCAGCGATCACAAGCGCATATTCAGCTGCAGCAGTTCTAGGTGAAGAAATAACCGGGAATGAGACCTTCGGCGCTTTAGCAGCCGCATGTCTTACAACTGGAGCAGCACTTTCAACGTTACCATTAGCAAAAATAATGTCGGCAAAAGGCAGACGGCCTGGGATAGTCACAGGATACTTGGTAGCTGTAGCGGGAGCGTTGTTGGCTATGACGGCAGCCATCACAGAAGTCTACCTATTCCTACCTATAGGAATTCTTGGAGTTGGAGTGGGCAACGGTGCAAATCTAGCTGCACGCTATGCGGCAGCTGATCTACCGGCCGAGGAAAACAAGGCCTCTGCAATAGGCAATCTGGTTTGGGCTTCCACTATCGGCTCAGTCCTTGGACCGTCTTTAGGTTTAGGACCGGCAAAAAAAGTAGGAGATCTTCTAGCCGTTCCCGAGTTGGCAGGACCTTACATCATTTCAGGCTTCCTTTTTCTTCTAGCAGCCTTGACTATCAGGAGATGGTTGCGTCCAGACCCCTTAGTGGTAGTAGGCGGAATCGGACTCGAAGGCGAGCAGAACACATCCTTTAAAGAAGCCTTTAGAAGACTCTTTTCCTCAAAAGTGGGACGACTTTCCGTCGGCTCCATGGTCGTAGGTCATGTAGTAATGGTGGGAGTTATGACCATGACTCCTCTTCACCTCAAAGACGGGGGTCACCAGCTAGAAATAGTCGGCTTTGTTATATCACTACACATCATAGGCATGTACGCCTTTTCTCCACTTGTGGGAGTATTAACTGAAAAAATCGGCGCAAAATCTGTGATTGCTTTTGGAGGTTTGCTCCTCGTCCTAGGAGCTGAACTTGCATCACACACAGATCCTCAAGATTCACTTGGCGTATTTACAGGACTCTTCTTAATAGGTCTAGGTTGGAGCTTTGGACTAGTCGCAAGTTCTACTCTCATAGCGAGTGAATTCAAAGGCCCAGAGAAAGTCAGAATCCAAGGGTTGGCAGATCTGGCTATGACCGCCTCAGGAGGGATTGCCGGAATTGGGTCTGGATTGATTGTGACTTTAACTGATTATCAGACATTAAGTCATTACAGCGGAATACTAGGCTTGTATCCGGTAATAACCGTTGCGATATTCCTGATATCAGAAAAAACTACGAGATCTAAGACGAATAGAGACTCCTAAATAAGAAGAGAAGTTCCAATAACTGTAAGAACTGCACCCAGCCATGCGAAAGGTGCAGGCATCTTTTTAGTCGCTACAGCTTGAAGAGGTAAAAGTAAAACCGGCGTGGTGGCCGATAGCACGACAGCTATTCCAGTATCACCATTCGCTAAGGCGTAAAGGAGGAGTGTCATTCCGCAAACCATTGCTATAAAAGCACTTGAAGCCAATTTAAGCTGATCATTTTTAACTAAAGGTGATTTAACGAGTGAGCGCGTCCACTTATCAGTTTTAGTTGGGAGACTCCACATCACAAGCGTGGCTATCAATGCTCTCAACGCTGCAACTGTAAGAGTGTCACCTCCTTCATCCAATACTGGTTTTGCTGCCAATGCACCACCAGCTTGTCCCAGAGCTCCGATAGCCGCCCAAAAAACCCCCACAAATAGAGAACCTTCTATTCTTTCAAATACTCCCGTTCCATCAGAAGGATTCCCATACACAACTGCCAAAATTATTCCGAAGATTATTAGAGCCGATCCAGCAAATGAGGACAAAGAAAGACGTTCGTTGAAAAAAACAGCTCCACCGGCTGCAGCCATTGGCGCATTTAATGTAAAAAGCATCCCGGTTCTTCGAGGCCCGATTCTGGACATTGCTGTGAATAAAGCTACATCGCCAACGAATATGCCGATGATCCCTGAAATTGCTATAAGAGCGGTGTCGTTAAAGTCGACTGTGTTCCAACCCCCGTTAATGGTTGCAGCGACTATGAGCATCACGCTTACATAGATCATCCTTATCCGACAAAATCTCGCACCTCCAAGGCGGCGCGAAGGTTCAGCCGCGATCAAGCTGCTTAACGCCCAAGAGGTTGCAGCGAGTAGGGAAGCTAGTTGATAAGACAGAATTCCAAGTAGAGCATGAAGGAAAGAAAAATGAAAAGCGGGGCAATAAAAACCTAAATCCTTTATATTCACATAGTCTTCAAGAGTGAACAGAATCAAATATGCCAACGTTATATCTGCATTGACGGTTGTAAGTGCTCTTCTATTCACTCAAGTTGGAACTGTTCAAGCCGATGATTTGACCGTTGAAACTGGATACCCAGCCGAAGGTATAGAAGATCTTATTTGGGCTGCAGAGTATCTCGGATATGAGGGACCCGGTGAGTTGCAGAAAGCTGGAGTAGAAGTTTTACGTTTTCTGCTAGTTGCAATCGCAAACGCAACTGGTGATGACTGCGGAAGTAATTTGGGTAAGGATTTAGACCCTACAGGACCTAACCGCTATCAGACGGTGTGGAGTGAGCAAGAGATCGACGCTCTTAACTGGATAACGGATTATTACTGTCTAAGTGACTCTCAAGCTCAGATGCTGGGAGGCAGCGTTCTTACTTTCCTGGCAGGACTTGATTCCTCGCTAAAAGAAGAAAATGCAAATGAAAAACCCGAAACAGTTTCAGAAGTGGGAACAGGGAATAGCGTTTCCAAACCTGAGCAAAATAATTCTACAAATTCAGGCCCAATTCAGTTGAGTGTTGCAAGAGGACTGACTTCTGCAAATTTAGAGTGGAGCACAACTCCGGAATTTCAAAAAGAAGGAACAGAATTTACACTTCGCTATAGGCAGGTTTATCCTGCTCCTGTAGAACTAGTTGCTGAACCCAGTATCCCAGGGGAAATACTATTCATGAGCGATCGTGATGGAGATTGGGAACTCTACACAGTTAATGGTGACGGAACAGGCCTCAAACAAATAACTGATAATACAGTTGACGACTGGTCCGGTGTTTATTCACCTGATGGAACACGTATAGCTTTCGATGCGAAACACGGCAGCGCCGAGGGGGACATTTTTGTTGTAAATGCTGACGGGACAGGCCTTAAAAACCTTACGAGTAGCTTCGTTGAAGACGCATTTGCAACATGGTCACCCGATGGCAAACAGATCGTTTTCGAAAGAAAAATCAACGATACTTATCGACTTCACATAATGAATGCTGATGGAAGCGGAATCCGTTTACTGAATGAAGTAAACACTGGCAACTGGTCAATACCTGCATGGTCTCCAACTGGAAACCAAATTGCTTTTTCAGGTCGGATGGATGGTGATTCTGAAATATACATTCTGGATGTAACAGATGATTCGATTACCCAAATAACCAACAATGAAGGTTTTGGAGATGCCTGGCCCACATGGTCTCCAGATGGACAGAAGATAGCCTTCGTGAGCAACAGTGATGGTGACGTAGAACTGTTCACCATGAACGCTGACGGAAGCGATAGAAAGCAGATAACTCAAAATGAATTAGTGGAAGCTGAACCAGCTTGGTCCAGAGATGGAGAACACATAGCTTTCACACTTCAAGAAAATGGCACAAACAGTCTTGGCAGAAGCCAGAGTGAAATATTCCTTATAACGTCAGACGGCTCGGAAACATTCGGCCCTATTGCAGTAGGCGAACAGGCCAACTGGAAGCCATCAAATTCAACTGTTGTCAACAGAACATCAACTAGAAATAAGCAAATAGTAGATTCTGATGCTCCAACCAAAAGAAAATACATAGTCGGTGCCGATGAAGAAAGCATTTCCGACCTTTCCTTCCAAGTCGCGATAATCGATGGCCCTAATCCACTTAATGACCAATTCTGCGGAGGGGCTCTAATAAAACCTGAATGGGTTTTGACAGCCGCACATTGCTTTCTAGAAGATGAAGGCGGATACACAAAAGCATCAGAAATAAGAATTGGAGCTGGCCGACAGAAACTCTCAGATATAGGACAAGAAGACATCTTTCAAGCCTCTGCGATTTATCCCCACCCTTCTTATGATCGAGATGTAAACAATGACATTGCTCTAGTGCGTTTATCGCGCCCAGTTCCATCAGGGATAGCTAAACCCATTCCATGGCTTGAAGACCCAAAACTGCCTGAAGATGGAACACCACTCCTTAAAGCCGGATGGGGGAGCACAGACGTGGTCAATGAAGGTCCTTATCCAGATGATCTCAAATCGACTGTCGTGAACGTAATTGGTAATTATGATTACAACTTTTGTGGTTCTGATACCGGTTTTATTGCTCAAAGTAGAGTCTGTTCTGACTCACCCGCTCGAAAAGGAGCATGTACGGGCGACAGTGGAGGTTCAAACGTTGTTGAACTCGATGGATTTTGGTTTCTGGCAGGAGTTACCTCTTACGGAATGACTGATAGTTCTAATAAATGTGCAGAAGATGTGGACATTTTTACGAGAGTCAGCAACTACTCAGAGTGGATAAGGTCCCATGTTGGTTGGCAATGGACATGGGTTACAGAGATAGAAGACAACTCGTATGAGGTAGAAAATCTCAGAAGTGGTTTAACTTACGAGTTTCAAGTACTAGCAGAAAATGATTCAGGCAAGTCTCCATATTCAGATCCAGTTCAAGTGAAAATAGACACCCCTCGAGACACTGCGTTAGGTAAACCGACCTCACCAGTTGATCTCGAAGCTCAGAGTCAATCAGGTGAAGTTCTACTCAGCTGGGACTATCCGCAAAAACTAGAAGGGGTGACTTTCTCTATTCAACATTTTGAAGAAACCGAGGAAAAAACCACTTCCGTTAACAAGGGGGGGATCAGGAATATTGACGAAGAAAACATGCGTGAAAAACCCCAAGCAGAAAGAATGATCATAGGAGGAGAGAAAGGAAGCATCGAGGAGAACTCCCACATTGTTGCCCTCCTTGCTCCAACTGTGAATAATCCAGTTGAGGCAAAATTCTGTCAAGGGAGTTTGCTGACCTCTTCATGGGTTATAACAGCAGCACATTGCATTCCTGCTGGTAATAGAACGTCAGACATAGAAGTAGTTGCCGGATTTTCTGACCTTTCAAATGTCCAACAACAAGATCGTTTAAAAGTGAAATCGATCAATATTCACGACGGCTACAGAGATTCCCCTCTGACACATGACATAGCACTTATCGAACTCTCAAATTCAGTTAACTCACCCAAAGCCAGTTGGATTCCATGGGAAACTAACCCTCAACTCCCTCTCGACGGCACAGAATTAAAGGTAGCTGGGTGGGGAGCAACAGTAGCAGGGGGAAACACTAGAGAAGCCAATTTACGGCAAGCTCCTGCAGAGGTTCAATCCAACCCAGCTACGAATAGGTGTGGAAAATGGTCAACTTTCGATTCTTCACAATGGTTATGTGTAGGAGGCGAAGAAGAAATCGGTTCATGTATCGGAGATGGGGGAGGACCAGTAACACGAGGCACTGAATTGCCGACACTGGTTGGAGTAATAGCATGGGGCCCTCAAGGGGAATGTGCTAGCACGAGGCTTCCGAATGTCGCAGTAAGGCTAACAACCTATGACGACTGGATCTCTGGGATAGTCGGCACTCCTTGGAAAAAAGCAGAAGGCATAACCTGGTTCACCCATGCTGTCAAAGGCTTACAAATTGGCAAAACCTACACTTTTTTCCTAACCGCAAATGATTATTTGGGTAGAAAATCCGATCCTATTTCGGTAACTATCACAGTTAAAGATTAAGAAAAATACACCTCTGACTCGTTATTGGCTCCTTTCTCTGGAATACTGTCGGAATGAAGAATTCTCTAATATCAAGCAGCGTAATTATTTGTCTATCTCTTGTAGCTACAGGATGCGGACTGTTCGAGAGTAATGATGATGAAATCCAAACCCTTCGAGCAGAGCTGGTCCAATTGAGAGAAGATGTGCTCGATTTAGAGACTGAAATTGAACTTTTAGCCGTTGCACCACCACAGCCAGAACCTTTAGTTGTTACGACAACTACAACTGCAGAAGCTGAAGAAATTGAATCAACGACAACAACAACTCAGCTTCCAACCTTGCCTTCTATCATTGACACCGTTGTGCCCGATACAGAGGTAGAGATAATTTTGCTTGCTTCTTACCAGTGGGGTCCTAGTTCGGTAGCTGAAGCACTGCAAACAGTTCTTGGTATCGAAGCGGACGGATGGTACGGCAATGGGACACGCGCTGCACACATCGCAGCTCTTGAAGAAAGAGGCTTATCAACCGACGGTGTTCCAAGTGTTCCAACGACAACAACGGCTGCTCCAGAAGAAACTGAAGCCACAACGACTGATGAAACCACAA
>DBFL01000078.1:1161-4743 GCA_002294285.1 Candidatus Neomicrothrix sp. UBA881 | reverse complement strand
ACAGTCGCTGAAACCACTACAACAACAGCAGCTGGCTAGGATTTCGGCTACACAACCCTAACTGTGACCTTGTCTAGGCCTTCCGCTCCGTTTGGTGCAGGGCTCACAACCTTAGATGATTGCACATTACCCTTAGCATCTATCGCCCGTACCCTTATTTCATACTTTCCAGGCTTAGCGTCCCATCTGTAAACCCACTGAGTCCATGACTCGCCACTCAAAGAAACCCCTAAATCGCATTCTTGCCAAGGTCCAGAATCAAAAGAAATTTCAACCGCAGCGACACCCGAAAGAGGTGCCCATGCAACCCCAGCAACTACTTGCATTCCAGCATCTATTTTTCTCTTTTGAGGCACATCAATCCTTGAAGATATTTTGATCGGAGCACGTTTAGACCACCCGCGAGGAATCCAATAGCCGTCATTTCCATCCCATGTGCAAAGTTCGATACGCTTTATCCACTTGACAGCAGAAACATATCCGTACAGCCCAGCCACCACTAAACGTGCCGGAAAACCATGGATTATCGGCAGGGGAACTCCGTTCATCCCCACCGCCAAAAGAGCAGTTCGGCCATCAAAAATGTTTTCAAGGGGAAAACCCGCTCTAAACCCATCTACAGAATGACACATAACTTGTTCTGCGCTGTCTGACGGTCGAGCTTTGGAAATTATTTCACCTAAAGGAACACCAGTCCAAACAGCATTTCCTACAAGAGGACCACCGATTTCATTCGAAACACAGGTCAAGGTAACGTCCTTTTTTACCAGATCCATCTCCAGGATCTCGTCATAAGAAATTTCATATGGATTTGCAGTAAGACCATCTATTGTGAGGGTCCAGGTAGACGGTTCAACCGTAGGGACCCTGAGGGCGGTGTCAATTCTATAAAACTCGTTGTTGGGAGTGATGTAGGACGAAATACCTTCAATATCATTCATTTCTGAAAAAGAAAGCAGGTTACTTTCACTTGAAAGGGTTGTAGTTGTTGTGCTTGAACCCGCCACTTCGGTGTAGCTTTGCGTATCGACAGAACCAGATTTTGTTTCAGTTTGAGGTAAGACAATTTTCTCACGAATATTTCTAACAGTCTCATCTTTTAAAACAAGTCGCCCGAAACCCGTCATGGTTCCCGCAGCAACCGTCATACCTGTAGCCCAGTTAATGAATTGACGCCTATTAGCATAAGTATTTCTAGGGTCCTCAATCTGTGTGTCTTCGACCTCGTCTAAAAGTGTGTTAAGAAAAGTAAGAGTTGATAGTCCTATCAATGTCGCAAACACGGAAAGAGAGAGAGCGGCTGAAGTTGAAGTGAGTGGATCACGGTTCAAAGTCCAACCGCCAAAAATTCCAAAAGCTATAAAAAGGAAATAGCTTATTTCAGAACGCCTCTGTGAAAGTAGACCTAAAAAGCCCCCGAAAATAAGCGAAAGCACAACTATTGAAGAGAGTAAAACTGTTTTCTGGTAATTTCCCAGTGTTTCTATACTGCCCCTAACTATATCACCCGGGGTTATATCGATAATAAACTCTCCCACTGCATAAACAAGAGAGCTGGTTTTGCTAGTGATTGAAGCTACTAATTCGCCAACAGAAAGAGAAAGGGAAGCGCTAACCACTCCAGCTATGAAGGGCCGTGGAAAGGAAAAGGTGTTGTTTCGTATGGAGTTGAGCACTATAGCAACCCTTCGCCAAGTCGGTTAATCATTTCATTGAGAAGGTCTTCAGAAGTGCCAAAAGTCAAACGTATATGACCTTCTCCTCCAGTGCCGAAATCTGGTCCGTTGCCAAAAGCTATACCTGTTTTTTCTCTAAGAAACTTGGCTGGGTTTTCGCCTAAATCAAATTCAGATAGGTCTATCCACGCTAGAAAAGTTGATTCCGGTAAAAACATCCTCGCTGAAGGGATCTCATTATCAACTCTGGATTTAAGACACTTCCTTCGGTGTTCAAGAATCTCGACTATTTCATCCATCCACCCTGAACCTGTTTTCCAGGAGGCGATCGTTGCTTCACAACCCATACGATTAGCTCCTCCTAAGAGAAATTTTGGAACGTTTAAAAGCTTTTCATGCAGATTTTTATTTCCAGATAGCACAACTGCACACCGTAAACCGGCTAAAGCAAAACTTTTAGCACCTGAAGTAACAGTCACTGTAATTTCTTCAGCTCCATCAATCGCCAAAGTTGGAATATGGGTTGACTCTTTATAGATGAAGTCTGAGTGAATTTCATCCGATACAAGTACCAGATTGTATTTCCGAGCAATATTTACAATTTGCTTCAATTCGTTTTCTTTAAGCACGACACCTGTTGGGTTATGAGGATTACATAAGAGCAGTATTCGTATCTGCGGGTCCTCACTTAGGATTTCTTCTAGTGAATCAAAATCATATTTCCAACCATTTTCAGATTTGATCATTTTCCATTCAACAGAACGCCTTTTTGAATGCGAAGGCAACTCGAGAAAAGGGGGGTATGAGGGCGTGTTGTACAATATTCCCTCACCTTCCGAACTAAATGCTTCAACGCATGCAGCAACTCCTTGCAGCACAGTTACGACCGGAATAATCATTTCCGGATTAACCTCTAGTGAATTTCTAGTATTAGACCACAGGGAAAAAGCTTCCCCGAGCTTGGCATCTTGATCGTGATAACCAAAAGTTCCAGAGGACACTAAATCGTAGAGTCTTTCTTTCACAGCAGGTGGTGATCCGAAATCATGTTCGGCTATCCACGCAGGCAAGAAGTTTGATCCGTACTTATCCCATTTTCTTAAACCGGCGTTATACCGTTGTGTTACATCAAAATTAGAATCCACAGAGTGATCGTAGGCTCTCTTTCGTAACAAAGTTCAAAAGACTAAAAGAAATTATATTTCGACAACTATTTATCCGAAAAATGAAGAGGAGTTCCGGCTAAGCCTAGAGAAGCCTCAGCAATAGTTTCACCAAGCGTCGGGTGGGCGTGGATAGTAACGGACAGATCCTCAATGGTCGAAGCTGTTTCAATTGCAAGTGCAGCTTCGCCTGCAAGTTCTGCAACATGTTTTCCTATGGCTTGAAAACCTACAACAGTACCTTCTTTGTCGGCAACGATGTTTACAAAACCAGAACTGTCCCCAAGTGTTTTAGCTCTTGAAGATGCTGAAAATGGAAATCGGAAAGAATTAAAATCTGTTTGATTTGATGGGTTTGTATCTGGGTCAATGCCGACTGTAACTATTTGAGGATCACTAAAAACAACCATTGGAATGCAATTAGGGTCAAAAGCATTGGGTATCCCACAAGCAGAATCGGCAGCGACCTTAGCTTCAGAAGTAGCCTTGTGGGCTAGAGCTGGTCCTAAAGTAAGATCACCGATTGCGAAAACGTGATCGGTGGCACGACGCTGTTCGTCAACTATTACATGACCTGAAGAAGTTATCGAAGCACCACATTCGGTGATATTCACAATTTCACTGTTTGGTCGCCTTCCAGCCACAATTCCTAAGATTTCAGTTGGAATCGAAGAAATAACATCGTTACTTTTTATCATTAGTTCTTTTTTGTCAAATGAAATAGCTTCATAACCAAGACAAAT
>DBFL01000078.1:0-776 GCA_002294285.1 Candidatus Neomicrothrix sp. UBA881 | reverse complement strand
AGTTGATCTTCAAGTTCAACGATAACCACATGTGATCCCAATTTCGCAAAGGCTGTAGCTAACTCGACCCCTATATAACCACCACCTATAAGAGTTAGTTGTTCTGGTAACGAACCTTGGAACAACAAACTTGCTGAGTTGACAGTACTCTCACCATCGATTGGGAAATTTGCTAGTTCCACTGGAGAAGAGCCTGTTGCCACTATTGCATCACGAAATTCAAAATGCTGTAGGCCGCCGTCAGAATTCTCTACAGCAACTCTGTTAGGGCGGGAGAATCTAGCTGTACCACTGACAATGTCCACCCCAGCTTTATTAAGAAGAAAAGAAACACCACTGTTTAACTCGGACACCAGATTACTGATGTGTTCATTGACTTTCGACATGTCAACTTTCGTCGATATTTCCACACCAAGATCATCAGTATTGCTATCTAAATAAGCGAGGTCAGCAACTTCTATAAGGGCTTTGGAGGGAATACAACCAACGTTTAGGCAAGTCCCTCCAATAGAATCATTTTCTACCAAAGTCACTTTTCGACCTAACCGACTGGCGTTTAGGGCAGCAGCGTAGCCTCCAGGCCCTCCTCCTATAACCAGAAGGTCGACTGATGAAGCTACCTCACCTACTACCACAAGAAAAACTCATTCTTCCACTAAGAGGTTCAGGGGTTCAAGTATGTCATTCATGATTGAATTTTTAAAAGCTTCAGCCACATCGCCGTCTATGAGACGATGGTCAGCGCCCAAGACAATAGGAAGAGTTGGACGGGCTAA
>DBFL01000090.1:20808-31466 GCA_002294285.1 Candidatus Neomicrothrix sp. UBA881 | reverse complement strand
GTTTCTTTTTCAGTAAATAAGGGTGAAATATTCGTAGTTATGGGTCTCTCGGGCTCAGGTAAATCAACTGCTATACGCACGGTAAATAAACTTCATGATGTGACAAGTGGAAAAGTGATCGTTGAAGGAACTGATGTTCAAGAATTGAGTGGTTCAGCGCTTCAAGAATTCCGTAGAGAAAAAATGGGTATGGTTTTCCAACACTTTGCCCTGTTTCCACACAGAAATGTAATAGACAACACAGGTTATGGATTAAAAGTTCAAGGTGTAGATAAAAAGCAGCGTAATGAAGCTGCCATGAAAGCTCTCTCATTGGTGGGATTGGAAGCATATGCATTTAATGCCACAAGAGAACTTTCAGGAGGTATGCAACAAAGAGTCGGACTTGCTCGTGCTTTATGCAGTGATCCGGACATACTACTTATGGACGAAGCGTTCAGTGCTCTCGATCCATTGATACGTCGCCAAATGCAAGACGAGTTGATGTCGATCCAAAATACTTTGCAAAAAACCATTCTCTTCATTACTCACGACTTGAATGAAGCATTAAGAATAGGTGATCGAGTTTGCATACTCAGAGATGGTTACGTGGTGCAGATTGGTACAGCGGAAGAAATTCTCACAAAGCCAGCTGATGCTTACGTAGCAGAGTTCGTCCAGGATGTTGATCAGGGAAGGGTTATTGATGTGGAATCGGTAATGGAGGCCCCAGCGATAATCGACAAGAATTCAACTCTTGTAGAAGCTGTTAATTCACTTGGGGAAAGACAAGGCGGATTTTGTTGCGATGATGACGGCAAGCCTGAATCACTTTTACATTTAGCTGACGCAAGCTCTGCCTTAGCTCAAGGAACAACTGACCTCAGAGATGTTTTAAGGACTGATTTTGAGACGACCACCCCGGAAGCAACATTTAACACCAATTATGCTGCAGCTGGAAGAGGGTTACCTATAGCAGTGGTGGACACCACTGGGCGCTTGATCGGAGAGTTGGAACCCCGTGAGATAATGGAAGAAATGGGCCGTGTAGAGCAACTAATTGATGGATTCGACCGGGAGGTATTCCTATGATGAATATTTTAGGACAAATACGCTTCGAACGAGAAGGTTCGGGTGACCCAGTTGGAATTTTAGACAATGCGGTTCTCGATGAGTGGCGAATCCCATTTGGCTACTGGTTTGATCAGATGGTCGACTGGATGGACTTAAATGCAGGATGGGTATTGGACACAATCAAATGGCCATTCAGTTTTCTGCTCGACAATTTCGTTAATTCCTTTTTGCTTACAATTTCCTGGTTTTGGGTTGTTCTTTTCACTGTGGTTTTCGGGGCTCTTTTCCGTTCACCAAGAATAGGGCTTCAGTCAGGCTTTGCTCTTGCTCTTTGCGGCTTGTTAGGTCAGGCATATTGGCTAGACACTATGAGGACTGTCGGAATGGTCATTGTGTCCGTTGTTCTTTGTGCAATTATTGGAATTCCACTTGGAGTTGTTTGTGCACGTCAAGATGGCGTATGGAATGTAGTGAGACCTGTAATGGATGCTATGCAAGTGATCCACTCATTTACTTACATGGTTCCTTTCGTTTTCTTCTTCAGCATTGGTGTTGTTCCTGCAACCATGGTGACAATGATTTATGCACTGCCACCTCTGGTTCGACTTACAAATCTTGGGATTAGACAAGTGCCCGAGGATGTTGTTGAAGCTAGTCGAGCGTACGGAGCTCCTGAATCAAGAGTTTTAATTGATGTTCAACTTCCGTTGGCACGGCCAGCAATCATGACTGGGTTGAATCAGTGTTTAATGCTTTCGATAGCCATGGTCGGAATTGCAGCGATTATGGGTGCATCAGGATTAGGGCTTCAAGTTTTCAGAGCGGTTCAAAATTTAGATGTTGGACTTGGCTTCTCAGCAGGATTTGCTCTTTTTCTCGTTTCAGTTGTGCTGGACCGTCTTTCACAGCCAGAAGATGATAATCGTAGACTTTTTGAACGAATTACGGGAGCTGTAAGAGCACGCCGCAGTACTGATGAGGAGTTGCTGAGCGAATTATCTGAGAGGAGTAAAGAGAAAGAGACGAATGAAGTTGAATGGAACACTCCAACCACACCACAAGAACGAACAGGTTCATTTATTGCAATGGCAGGTGGATGTGTTGCTCTTGTTTCGCTGTTCCTGACATGGGGTAATGATGCAGGTTTGATAGCAGGTCATTCTCGTAGTACTGATCTTGATCTTGCTGGTCAGTCATTCAATGGATTTTCCGCTTCGGGAGGAAACTGGTATGGAATTTTTGCTTTTGCGGCAGTTTGTTTCTTAATTGCAGCAACGATAACAACAATAAGAAATCCGGGTTCAGTTTCAAAATGGTTAGGAGCGCACGGTTCACTAATATCAGCTTTCATTATTTTAAGCTCTTCTCTGACTTATCTTTTTGCTAATACGGCGCAGGGAACAGCTGAATATTCGCATGGTGTGGGGGTCTACTTGTGCTTGGCGGGTGGAGCTTTGGGAATATTAGGGTCATTTTACGCCCTACGGACCGCTCCGCTTTCTCCACATCGACCTTTAACTGTGTCGATTGCGGTAGGTCGAATATTGGCAGGGGTTACAGCGGTTATCTTGGTTCTTATAGGATCGATTTCTGGATGGACTTTCGACGAAAGAGGAGCGAAAGACCTTCCGCCTGAAGCGCAGGCCGAGATTAATGTTCTCCGTGAAGAAGTCGAGCTGTCGCCGGCGTTAGTAGCGATTAATAATTCTAAAATAAGTTCAATAATAAATAAGTACCGAATGACTGTAGAGACAATCAACGACGGTATAACGCCTAACGGTGGAGGTCTCTCTTATTTGGCAATCCCGCTTGTTGTTCTTGGTTTTCTGGCGCTGTTGCCAGCAGTGGGTATTTTTGGATTTGATGAACATTTACGATGGCGTTGGAGCGTAATCGTAGCCGGAATTGGAGCGGGTGTTTCTGTAATTGGACTTGGTTGGATAATAAGTTTGGCTAGAGTTGCTGATTTGCAGATAGTAACAGGAGCAGGAGCTTTCCTTACCGCTCTGGGTGGGGCAGCTCTAGCTTTATCATCGCGTTCAATTTTGAATGAATTTAACAGAAAAAAAGTATACGAAAACCCAAACATCGGGCAGAATGTTTAATCTGAATCTTTGAAGGATAAGAATGTCGGAGATATTGAAAAAGAAGTCTAAAAATCGCGTATCAGGCGTAGATAGATTCCTGAACTTCATACGTGTCGTTATGGCGACCCTTATTGTCGTTGGTGTTTTAGCATTCATAGGGCAACAAATCTGGCCGGAAAACCCGTTTGCCGAATGGCGAAATCCAGACGCGCGTGGTCTTACAGGCGACCAATTCAAAGGTCTAATAGTCTCTGGTCTTTCCCAAGGAGCTATGTATGGGTTGATTGCATTGGGTTATTCAATGGTGTACGGAGTTCTAGGTTTCATAAATTTCGCCCACGGGGAAGTTTTCATGGTGGGAACTATGTCCGGGTGGATCATGTCAGAGAAATTAAATGACGCTGGTTTATGGGAAAGCAATTTTATTTTGTCACTCTTTCTTATAATTTTTGTAGCGATTGCTACTTCCACCATTACAGCAATAATTACTGAAAGAATTGCTTATAGACCTTTGAGGAATTCACCGAGATTAATTCCCCTCATCACTTCAATAGGAGTTTCGTTTTTTATTCAAAATGCTGCTTTAGGTTTATTTGGTCCGACGAGTAAGGGTTATCCCCGTCTCCCTGAATGGCTGTCTAAACAAAGATCAATTTTGACTGTTGAAGTCGCAGGAACAAAGATTCTTGTAGTGATTGTGGCTGCTTTGTCTATGGGAGGCCTCTGGTATTTAGTCGAGAGAACCCAAACTGGGCGAGCAATGAGAGCAGTAGCTGAAGATAAAGAGATCGCGTCTCTCATGGGAATAAATGTCAATAGAACAATTGTCATCACGTTCGGTGTCGGAGGTGCAATGGCTGGAGTCGGTGGAATACTTTGGGGATTACTCTTTAGAAGTGTTACTCATATGACAGGGTTCCTACCCGGAATCAAGGCATTTACTGCTGCTGTTGTAGGTGGTATAGGAAATATGGGTGGTGCTATGGCTGGTGGAGTTTTCTTAGGGTCGGCTGAGTCCATAGCTCCGATGGTCATACTTGAACCACTTGGAGTTCCAGGTGTCAGCCAACTGAAAGACGCCGTCGCGTTTACGGTCCTTGTTTTAGTTCTACTTTTTAAACCGTCCGGACTCTTCGGAGAAAGGCTTTCACAAGAGGATCGTGCATGATGAGCACTTCATTAGCACCAAGGAAGCTGTTCGATCAGAATTGGAAACGCATTATATTTTGGGGAAGCATTTGTGCACTCTCACAGGTTTTTATTTGCTTAGTGGGATTACCTGCAGAACTAGATAGAAGAATACTGATTAAGTCGACACTAAGCCTTGGTTACCTTTTCATAATCTGGGTTCCTCTGGTGTTCGGTTACGTAGTATCAAAAATGGTTGAATTGGAAGGAATTGAAAATCCTAAACCTGGCCCTGCGGACTTGTTGTCAGGGGCTGTAACTGGACTGCTGGGAGGTTTGGGGCTTGTAATTCTGATGCTGGGCATTGACAACTTTGATCTGAGAGACCCTCTGCTTAATTGGAACCCTAGACTTTTTAGACTACTGACTTTTGAAAATGGTATCGGGTTTGGAAGCATGGTTTGGCTCTTATCCGGAGTGGGGCTTGGGACACTCGGAGCTGCACTTCACCAAATGACAAGTCGAATCAGAAAGATGATCGCCTATGCTACTTTCGGCCTTTTTATACTTGCAGTTCTAGAAGATGTCATAGATGACCTCTCAGAGGGCCTCCGTCTTGAATGGCTTAGTGACATGATTTACGATAAAAAAGGCGGCGTAACAGTTACTTCAGCAATAGTTATAGCGGTGGTACTCGCTCTAATTCCAATGGTCACCCGCGGTAAAATAAAAGAGAAAGTAACCCAGTATCGCTCGAATGAGGAACCCGGCGATCAGCAGCGAAACTCAATAATTTTGTTTGCCTTAGTGGCAGTCGTATTTCTTGTACTTCCTTGGTTCCTAGGAGGCATCGTTAATGAACTTCTCGCTAACGTAGGTCTCTTTTTGCTATTAGCATTAGGGCTAAATATTGTTGTTGGTCTTGCTGGTCTTTTAGACCTTGGGTACGTGGCTTTTTTCGCAGTAGGGGGTTATACGACTGCAGTTTTCACCTCCCCTAATTCACCATGGTTCTCGCCTGAGACTCATTTTGGAATTTCATTGCTGGCAGTCGTTGTAATGGCGACACTAGCTGGTCTTTTAATTGGTGCTCCGGTTATTCGAATGAGAGGCGATTATCTTGCAATTGTCACTTTGGGATTCGGTGAAATAATTCGACTCCTTTTCTTATCCGACTGGTTAAAACCATATTTAGGTGGTTCACAAGGTATAACTAACATCCCTGGAATCGATCTAGGTCCATGGGAAGTAAGAGGTGCAGATCCTCGGTCTGTTTTCTACATGGTTTTGGCTTTTTGTGTACTAGCTATATATGTCTCATGGCGGTTGCAGGGATCTCGTTTAGGTAGAGCTTGGATGGCCATCAGGGAAGATGAGAGTGTCGCCGAAGTAATGGGTATAAATACTGTCAATTCCAAATTGATGGCGTTTGTGGTAGGAGCAGTTTTGGCTTCATTCAGCGGAGCGGTACTGGCAGCAAAAGTTGGATCTGTTTTCCCTAAGAGCTTTGAAATTCTCGTTTCAATCATAATTCTAGTTGTTGTAATAGTTGGTGGAATGGGAAGTATCACTGGAGTCATGGTTGGTTCATTAGTGCTTATAGGAATTCTCGGTGGACCACGACAACCGGGTCTGCTTCAAGAGTTTCAGAACTACAAACTACTGATATATGGAGCTTTGCTTGTTTTCATGATGCTTAAACGACCCGAAGGTCTCGTTCCAACGGCCCGTCGAACTAGGGAATTGCATCAAGAAGAATACCTACAGGACGCATGGCTAGGAGATGACGATTCCGATCAGCAAGAAGAAGCGGGTGAACGTGTATGAGTCTTCTTGAAATTAAAAATCTTCAAATAACTTTTGGAGGGCTAGATGCACTTTCGAATCTGGATTTCGCTATTGAGGAAGGTGAGATTGTTAGTGTAATAGGGCCAAATGGCGCTGGAAAAACAACATTTTTTAACGCAATTTCAGGCATGATATCACCGACTAGTGGTGAGATTATTTTTGATGGTGAATCAGTGTTGGGTCTTGACCCTAATCAAATTACAGAAATGGGTATAGCGCGAACATTTCAAAATGTAAGACTCTTTCCAAATATGACAGTTTTAGAGAATGTAATGGTTTCCCAGCACTGTAGAACTTCGCAACTAGTGGTGGGGGCCTTGTTTCAAACTAAGGCATTTAAAAAAGAAGAGCGCGAAATACGTGAAAGAGCAGAAGAGATTTTGAGTTTCTTCGGAACTCGTCTCGTTGGATACCGTTTAGATCAGCCAGCTTTTGCGCTGTCTTATGCAAACAGACGAAGGTTGGAGATTGCTCGGGCAATGGCTACACAACCTAGATTACTGCTATTAGATGAACCCGTAGCTGGCATGAATCCAATAGAAACAGCAGAACTAACCACCCTCATTGGTAGATTGCGCGACGAATGGGGGTTCACGATTGTAATAATCGAGCATGATATGAAAGTCGTTAGAGACGTTTCAGATCGTGTAGTGGTTTTGGACCATGGTGTGCCAATAGCACAAGGATCTTACGACGCTGTTTCAACAAACCCTGATGTAATTGAAGCTTATTTAGGTAGACCTGTAGAGGCTAAATCATGACGGAAACAGCTTTGTTGGAATTTCGCGCAGTTAATACCCACTATGGGGCTGTACACATCCTTAAAGATGTTGACTTGGCTATTTATCCAGGTGAGATGGTTTGTCTTTTGGGCGGCAATGCAAGTGGCAAGTCAACAACATTGAAAACGTTATTGGGTATGGTTACGCCCACATCAGGAGAAGTGTTGCTTGATGGCGAAGTGGTAAACGACAAACCAACAAGTTACAGAGTGACTAATGGAGTTACGATGGTTCCAGAAAATCGTCGACTTTTTAAACGTCTCACAGTAAAAGAGAATCTTGAGCTCGGAGCCTATTTGCGTGACGATAAAGAAGGAATCGAAGAAGATTTAGAGAATATTTATGAACTTTTCCCACGTGTTAAAGAAAGACTTTCTCAAAAGTCAGGAACACTTTCAGGTGGCGAGCAGCAGATGGTTGCAATTGGACGTGCTTTAATGTCACGTCCCAGAGTTCTGCTTATGGATGAACCTTCAATGGGTCTTGCTCCTGCTCTTGTTCAACAGAATTTCGAACTTATACAACAGATCCATGAAGAGGGAGTAGCGATTTTCATGGTTGAACAAAATGCCAATATGGCATTATCCATAGCCGATAGAGGATGGGTTTTACAGACAGGCAGGGTAGTGCTAGACGATACGGCAGAAGCGCTGCTTTCAAACCCCGAACTGCGTTCTTCTTATCTGGGGGAAAGTTAGATTACAGCTTTTTCCAAAAATGGTTCATTTCTTAGAATGCGCTCATAACCAAGTTCTGAAAGGTTAAGAGATCTGTATTCGCCATAGGTGATCAATTCACTTATACCGCGACCAACACCAGGGCTTTGTTGAAATCCGTGACCACTGAAGCCGTTACAGAAAAAGAAGTTTGGCAAGTGTTCACATGGTCCAATGATTGCGTTTTGATCCAGAGTGTTATAGGCGTAGTGGCCAGCCCAGGAGCTAGTTACTTTAATTTTTTCAAAAGCAGGAATACGATTGGCGAGCACAGGCCAGATATTTTCCGACCACTCTTCTTGCCGTACTTTGAAGTCATCGGGATGAACCTCTAAATCCTCAGTAGGCGGAGCGCCAGCAAGGTAGTAAGGAGGATCTGTTCTTACATGCACTCCCGATGGGTCAATTGTAAGCGGAAGAGTCTGCCCCTCAAGTTTTTCGCGACAGTCAAAAACAAAAGCTGCTCTAATTCTAGGTTCCACTGGGAGTGGTAATCCCACCATTTCCGCTATCCACCTAGCGCGCGGACCTGCACAATTTATTACACGAGAACAGGAAACATTTTCACCAGAGTCTAATTTGGCTGACTCGACAAGGGTCTTGTTTTTGTTGACAGTTAGTGACACAACACGATTATTCATGTACTGGACGCCATTATGTCTAGCTCTCAATTTAAAACCTTGCATCAAAGAAAATGCGTCTAGAGTTCCCTCGTTTCTGATTCCT
This sequence comes from Candidatus Neomicrothrix sp. UBA881, assembly GCA_002294285.1. Taxonomy (GTDB): domain Bacteria; phylum Actinomycetota; class Acidimicrobiia; order Acidimicrobiales; family MedAcidi-G1; genus MedAcidi-G1. Next base: position 23,126 of record DBFL01000090.1, on the reverse strand, counting down.
AAACTTCCCCCTTCAAGATCTGAGACATTCATGTAGGGGAATCTTTCCAAAATTTCCTTTGGATTCAGCAAAGCTACTTCAGCGCCACATTCTTTTTGTATTTCATGATTGGAAATTAGATTTTCCATCCCATCTTGACTAGCTAAGAAAAGGTAACCGGTTTCACGAAAAGGCAAATCTGGTGCATCTTCATTAACTTGAACATTGTCATGAAAATTTGAAAAAAACTCTGTTGCGAACATTGAAAGCTTTATATTTACAGGTTGTGAAAATTGGTGGCGAATACTTGCTTCAGAGAGCGCTGTTGAAGAATGAGCGTAAGTTGGATCAGGTTCAACGACAACTATGGTCCCGTCATAATCCTGATTCTCTGATAACCAATATGCGATCGAGCTGCCCATCACAGCACCTCCGATGATTAAAGTATCGACATGCAACATTGGTGGCGCTTACCCTCTCATATGATCAGGAAATATAACCCTGTTCGATGTCGTTTTTTGACAGTTCAGGGTCTCTTTCTGCCGGGTTTCCAAAACCTCCTCCACCCGGAAGTTCTAAAATCAGTCTTCTTCCTTCGGGTACAGGCTGCTTTCCTTTTGCATCAAAAGTTGTTCCATCATCAAGGTACACCCTCCCAGGTAAACCATTTTCACCCCCACTTCGGCCTCTTGCGGGGTTTTCGACTCTGTCAAACATGCAACTAAAGAAAAATTTGTAACCATCAGAAGGGGAGAGTTCGATTATTTGACCTAAGCCCCCGCGTTGTCGCCCATTTCCTCCTGAATTAGGTCGAAGCTCTTTTCGCCAAATGATAATGGGTCCTACCTGTTCAGTGGCTTCAGATGACATAGTCCTGACACCGCTAGGGAAAGCAGTGCTGCTTAATCCGTCTAATTCAGGTCTAGCTCCGGTCCCACCACTATTAAACATAAGTATTTCTCGATTGGGTAGATCTGATCCAGGATTACTCGGTCTTGCACTTACATGAAAATTCCAAAGGGCTCCCGCGCCTTCCGCTGGAATAGTTTCAGGAAGTACTTCTGCGATGGCACCTAAGCAAAGATCTGTTACGAAATGACCGGTGACGTGCCTAACAGCTACTGGGTCGGGGTGTTTGGCATTTAATATGCATCCTTCAGGTGCACTGACTGTGAACGCTGCTAATGACGCATAATTGCTCGGCATCTCAGGTGCTAGTGCCACAAGCATTGCATATGAATAGTAGGCGTGTGCATAGACTAAAGGAACGTTAACTCCGTTTTCACAGGTTGGTGAACTGCCAGTAAAATCAGCGTGGGCACCGTTCTCATCAACTGTAATCGTTACGTTCAGGTTTACAGTTTCGTTGTAGCCATCAACCTGCATTTCGTTTGTGTATTTTCCGGAAGGCAGTTTTGCGAGTCTTCTTTTCGTAGCCTCTTCAGTCTTTTCAAAGATGAATTCTGCTAAATCATCTAAATTGTCTAAGTTGAATTCATCAAGCATCCCGTGTAGACGTCGGATACCTGTTTCGTTTGAACTTGAAAGTGAGTGCAGGTCCCCAATCACCTGTGAAGACTCTCTAACATTGTGACGAACTATATTTATAAGATCCTCATTAATTTCGCCGCGTTCCATCAATTTCATGATGGGAACGAAAAGTCCTTCCTCATAAACTTCAGTGGCGTCAGGTCCGAAGCCTCTACCGCCCACATCTACCACATGTGCGGTACAGCCGAAATAACCTATCAGATTACTATTTCTGAATACGGGAGTTACGACTGTAAAGTCATGTAAGTGACCCGTTCCTTTCCATGGGTCGTTAGTTATATAGACATCCCCTTCGTAGATCCTGTGCGGGCCGATATCTTCAATAAAGTTGACTACAGCTGCGGCCATAGTATTTACATGTCCTGGAGTGCCAGTAATTGCCTGTGCGATCATTCTTCCTTTGGTGTCATACACTCCAGCTGAAAGATCTCCTGCTTCTCTAACACTTGTACTAAAGGCAGTACGCACTAATGCAAGGGCTTGCTCTTCAACTATGGATATAAGTCGATTCCACATAACTTGATTTTGTAGTTGCTTCATTCGTTACCTGCGTGTGCTTTCGTTATCAGTAAACAAAAATCATTCTGAACTGTTGCTTTAGTGTTGCTTGACACCCATGTGGTTGTTTGATTTTCAACAATTATTGCCGGACCTAACACACAATCAGCAGGATTTAGTTTGTCGCGATCGAACACAGAAGCCTGGACTTCAGTAACCTCGGTTGGGTCATAGACTGTTCGTTTATTTCCGCTAGTGACAATATTTTCGGAGTCAATAGGGGAAACTTT
>DBFL01000090.1:3381-20432 GCA_002294285.1 Candidatus Neomicrothrix sp. UBA881 | reverse complement strand
AGTCCCTCAATCGCCCTTCCGAAATGTTCTTCATAAGTTTTTTCGAATTCGTTATTCAATAGTTCGATTCCAAAACTATCAAATTTCATATTTTCTATCGGAACGGTAATTTCCCATCCCTGACCTGAATATCTCATAAACGCGCAGCGTTCAACTTCAAGACTCTCCACGGAATAGACATTATTTGAGGCTTCCATTACAAACTCTGTTGCCTCAGAAGTAAGGTCATCCAAAAGTTTATTAACAATGTTGTGTTCAAAATTTTCTAGAGAAACATAAAAACTTCTCAATGCTTCATAAGAAAACGGTGTCCTAAGAAAACCTATCGCAGAACCTACACCTGCTCCCGGAGGAACAAGTAATTTATCGATTTCCAATTTGCCGCATAAACGTGAAGCATGCAGTGGAGCTGCACCACCAAATGCAATCATTGTGTATTTTGAAACGTCTTTGCCATTTTCCACTGCATGAACACGTGCAGCATTAGCCATATTCTCGTCAACTACCTCTATAACTCCTATGGCTGCATTTTCTACGCTGCTTTCAAGGCTTTTCGCAATGTCATTTTTTAGAACTTTTTTTGATTCTTCGGGTAGTAGGTCGATATCTTCTGCACCAAAAGTCTCTGGCGAGATGCGTCCTAAGAGAATATTTGCATCGGTAACTGTCGCGAGAGAGCCACCTAATCCGTATGCGGCCGGTCCAGGTTCAGAACCTGCGCTTAAAGGACCTACTCTTATTTGTTTAAGGTCATCAACACTGGCAATAGATCCACCACCTGCCCCTATCTCTATCATCTCTATAACAGGGATCGAAATCGGCATACCGCTTCCTTTAGTGAAGCGATGAGTTCGTGCCACTTCAAATGTTTTAGCTGATCTGGGAGTTTGGTCATCTATAAGACATATTTTTGCAGTTGTTCCTCCCATGTCATAGGAGAGCGCAGCGTCTATTCCATATCGATCGGCGATCTCAGCGGCGAAAATAGCTCCGCCGGCTGGGCCTGATTCAATTAGTCTAACTGGGAATCTTATTGCACTTTCTATACTCATTAACCCTCCACCTGAGTGGATAAGATGGATGTCGCATTTAGCCCCTGCGTTATTTAATTCGCTTTTCAGTCTTTCGAGATAAGACGCCATCATGGGTTGAACGTAGGCATTTGCACAGACAGTGTTGAATCTTTCAAATTCTCTCATTTGAGGAGAAACTTCAGAGGAAATTGAAACTTTTAATTCTGGAAGTTCACTTAAAAGCATTTCCCGGAAGAGAGATTCATGCTTATTGTTCATGTAAGAATGGATGAAACCTATAGCTATAGAGTCATATGCATCTTTCTTTTTTGAAATTAGCTTTATGAGATTTTGAGCTTCAATTTCGTCAAAAGGTAAAAGTACTGTACCTTCTGCAGAAATTCTCTCTGAAAGTACGTATCTATCTTTTCTCTCAATAAGTGGTTTTGGCAGTTCGAGGTTTAGGTTGTATTGCTCGAATCTGCTTTCGGTTCGCATTTCAATTGTGTCTCGGAAACCCTTAGTGGTCACAAAAGCTGTTTTTGCTCCTGTCCTGGAGATCAATGCGTTTGTAGCAAGAGTAGTTCCATGGATAAACGAACTGATTTGAGAAAAATCAGTTCCAGATTTTGCTATAACAGTTGCTATACCTTCGAGGATCCCTATTTCAGGTGATTCGTAAGTGGTTAGAACCTTAGTTGAAAATAAATCAGTTCCTTTTTCGAGGACTACATCTGTGAATGTTCCACCTACATCCGCCCCTATTCGAATTCCACTATCAGTCATCAGGTCCTAATCTCCTTCAAGAACATCCTTCAAAGAGGGGAACGTTGAAGGTGGGACTATGTCTACGGTCGCAGATCTTTGTTGTGAAAGCATTCCTCCATCCACTTTGATTATGTCCCCAGTGATGTACTTGGCATCTTCTGAAGCGAGAAAGAGGGCCGGCCCTGCCATATCTTCAGGATCGCCAGGTCGTTCCAGGGGAATATTTTCACCGCGCAATTTTCGTGCTTCTTCGTCCATTCCTTCTGTGTCTATGGAGCCGGGCATAAGTGCACATACCCTTATGCCATATGGGCCTAGGTCCAGTGCCATTGCTCTGGTTAGAGCTTCTATACCCCCTTTAGAGGCATCGTAAGCCGTAAATGACCTGTGGGCTCGTGTCGCCCCACCTGATGACATGTTGATAATGACACCATTTTGATTTTTAGCCATTATTCTTGCAGCTTGTTGTGAGCAAAGGAAATGGCCAGTTAAATTCACATCAATTATTCGTCTCCACCAAGTTTCATCAGCATCGAAGAAGTGCAGCATCGGACTTACTATTCCCGCATTATTTACTAAGACATCTACAGTTCCAAAAGCATCCAAAGCAGAGTCAAAAATTTTTTTTACTTGACTGCTGTCAGATACATCGGCGACAGCTCCTATTGCGTTTCCATTTACGTCCTTGATAGAAGCAACTACTTCGTTGACCCGGTCTTCTTCAATATCATTTACTACAACTCTCGCGCCTTCAGTTGCAAATCTTTCTGCTATTGCACGACCTATGCCTTTTCCAGCGCCGGTTACTACTACAACTTGGTCCTTGTGATTACCGCTCATTGGTTTCCCTTAGTCAATTACCTTCATTTAAAGGGTATCGAAAAAATAGATAATCTTTCTCAGGCGCTGGAGTGAAAAGGTAAATAAGTGTGTCTACGTACATAATTTCCGGCTGCGTACTCCGAGGAGCTTTCATCTACATAGAAATTTGGAAAGTTTATAAGTATTTCTTTAAGGGCAATGGAGGACTGTAAGCGAGCGATAGAGGCACCCAAGCAGAAATGTGATCCTGAACCGAAACTTAATATTTGGTTTATTTTTCTTTTGATGTTTAGGTTTTCAGAATTATTGCCAAATTCACGTTCGTCCCGGTTAGCAGATGCATAACTAAGAAGAACACGTGATCCGGCTGGTATTCGTTTGCCATGCAGTTCAAAATCCTGAACAAGCACACGACTTAGGTTTTGAACTGGCGAAGTCATTCTCAATAGTTCCTCTACAGCTCCTGGCAAAAGTTGTAAGTCTTTTAAAAGGAGTTCTTTCTGCTTCTGGTTTTCTGTGAGGAGCACTGCTGAACCTCCAAGCAAGCCAGTAGTTGTGTCGTTGCCGCCAGTGATCATTGTGAAAGCTAAACCTAGAATCCACATAATAGAAACTCTCTCTTCGCCTATTTCCAAAAGTTGGGAGATTAGGTCATCTCCAGGGTTCTTCTTCCTCCAGCTAATCATTTCACTGAAATAATTCGTTAGTTCGCTTATAGCATCCAGTCCCGTATTCTCAGCGTCCCCATTGTGAACCGCTCCAGCGACAATTTTCTCAGTCCAAGTGTCAAAGTTTTTTCGATCTGATTTAGGTACACCTAGATACTTAGAAACCACAAAACTTGGTAAAGGTTTAAACAGTTCAGCAATTATGTCGCAGCTTTCCATTTCTTTAATGGCATCTATAGCGTCACTCACAAATGAATGAATATCTTCGGTCATTTCGTTAGCTTTTCTAGGTGTAAAACCTTTACTGATAATTCGTCTGAACTGAGTGTGTTCAGGTGGATCCAAAAAAACTATCGGAGTCGCATCTCCCAGTTCTAGATCGGATGGATTATGTTCAATTGTGAGACCGTATTGAGAGGAAAAAATCTCAGGATTTCTCGCGGCATTAAAAACATCTTGAAACCTAGAGAAAACCCAGTAAGAACCATCTTCTACGAAATATGCCGGATGATTACTTCTAAGGTTTTCATACATTGGGTAAGGATTACGCCATGACTCCCCAGATCGAGGTTTAAAGATATTTTCATCCATATAAAAGCTTATTCTCATTAAAAAGTTACAGATGACACCAAAAGGTTAAAGTTTAAAGGCAGAATCGGTTCGTAGAAAAGTTTTATCAACGCAGGTGTTTACAATGAGCAACTATGACATAGTAATTGTTGGTGGCGGTTCAGCCGGTTGTGTTTTGGCCAACCGTTTAAGTGAAAACAGTGACACAAAAGTTCTTTTACTGGAAGCGGGAAGACGAGATCACAGATGGGATTTTGTGATTCATATGCCAGCCGCTCTTTCATTCGGCATAGGCAACAAGTTCTACGATTGGAAATACGAAACAGACCCTGAACCGGGGCTTGATGGAAGAAAGGTGTTTCACGCGCGAGGAAAGGTTTTAGGTGGCTCTTCAAGTATCAACGGCATGATTTTCCAACGTGGAAATCCTGCTGATTATGATCGTTGGGCTTCTACTCCTGGATGCAGAGAATGGAGTTATTCTCATTGTCTTCCGTACTTTAAAAAAATGGAAACCTGCTTACATGGGGGTGATTCCTATAGAGGTGAAAGCGGTCCTTTAATGTTAGAGAGAGGGCCAGCTGCTAGTCCTTTGTTTGAAGCTTTTTTCAATGCAGTGCAGGAAGCAGGTTACGAATTAACCGAGGATGTAAATGGTTATCGTCAGGAGGGGTTCGCTTCTTTCGATAGAAACATTTACCGTGGTAGGCGAAATTCTGCTTCAGTCGCTTACTTACGTCCTATTTCGACGAGAGCGAATTTAGATGTGATAACCAGAGCGCATGTAACAAAATTGATTTTCGAGGGAAACAAAGCAGTGGGAGTTGAGTTCAGGAAAGATCGACGCACCAGAACGATAAAGTCAAATGAAATTATTTGTTGCGGAGGAGCAATCAACACTCCGCAACTTTTGCAATTATCGGGAATAGGTCCAGCGCGAGTTCTTGAGGAGGCCGGTGTCGAAACTCTGCTTGACCTGCCTGGAGTAGGTGAAAATTTGCAGGATCACCTAGAGGTTTATGTCCAATACGCCTGCAAGAAACCAGTTTCCATGTCTCCTTATCTGCAATATTGGAGACGACCCTTTGTGTTTCTTCAATGGCTTTTGAGGAAAGGTCCGGCTTCAACAAATCATTTTGAGGCAGGTGGTTTTGTGAGAGGAAATGAAAATGTCGAATGGCCAAATTTAATGTTCCACTTTTTGCCCATAGCGATTAGATATGACGGATCCACCCCAGTATCAGGACATGGCTACCAGTTTCATGTGGGTCCTATGTTTTCCAACAGTCGCGGAAGCATCCAAATACAGAACAATAATCCTTTTGAAAAACCGTCTATCAGATTCAATTATCTTTCTACAGAAGAAGATAGAAAAGAATGGATTGAAGCAATTCGTGTCGCTAGAAACATAATGGATCAAAGGGCCTTTGATGAATACAACGGAGGAGAGATTTCACCTGGCTCTACTGTGAAAAGTGATGAAGAAATTTTGGAGTGGATTAAGAAAGATTCTGAAACGGCACTTCACCCTTCTTGCTCCGCACGAATGGGAACTGACCATATGGCAGTCGTGGACCCTTCATCTATGAAAGTGCATGGCGTGGAACAACTCAGGGTTGTGGATGCTTCCGTCATGCCAAATATTACGAATGGAAATATTTATGCACCGGTTATGATGCTTGCCGAGAAGGCAGCAGACCTTATATTGGGAAACAGTCCACTTCCAAACGATAATGCACCTATTTATAGACATGGAGGAGAAAAATAGAAATGAGTCCAGAAGTTGCTATCGGCTCAAGAGTCAGAAAGTCACCGTTTTATGACGCAACGGTATCGCACGGAGTTAAACAATTTTCTGTATATAACCATATGTATATGCCGATGTCATACGGTGACCCAGTTGCTGAATATGAAGCATTAACCCAAAAGGTTGCTATTTGGGATGTCGGTTGTGAACGACAGGTCGAAATAGCTGGTCCAGACGCTATTGAACTAGTCGAATATCTTTCAACCAGAGGAATGAGATCGTGCAAAGAGGGGCGATCCCGCTATACACCCATTTGTGACTATCAGGGGGTGCTGATAAACGACCCGATAACACTATGTTTGACTTCTGAGCGCTATTGGGTGTCAATCGCAGATGGTGACCTTTTACTTTGGGCACAAGCCATAGGTGAAGAAAGAAATCTTAATTGCAATGTTTTTGAGCCTGATGTTTCGCCTTTGGCGGTACAGGGACCTATGGCTGATCAAACTATGGTCGATCTGCTTGGTGAATGGGTAAGAGATATACCGTTTTTCGGATTTGTTGAAACAAATTTGGATGATATCCCATTTGCTATATGCCGTTCCGGTTGGAGCGGGCAAGGAGGTTTCGAATTATTTCTAACAGACCAATCTAAAGGTTTGGAACTTTGGGAAAGGATCTGGGAATCAGGTGTTCCGTATGGCATTCATCCGGGTGCCCCCAACGCCGTAGAAAGAATAGAAAGCGATTTACTTTCATACAGAACTGACTGTGGAGCTTCAGCAACTCCTTTAGAACTAGGTTTGGGTCGTTTTATGGACCTAGACAGAGAAGATGATTTCATTGGTAAGCAGGCGTTATTGACGGAAAAAAGTAAAGGTTCAAAAAGGAGACTTGTAAAAATTCTTCTGTCAGGTGAACCTTTAAGTTCACCGACCGAGGAACCCTGGCCAGCTTATGATGACTCAGGAAATAAAGTTGGAGAAATAAGAGTAGTTGCATGGTCACCAGCTATGCAGGCGAATCTAGGATTAGCTTTGGTTTCAAGTGAAACAGCTGGCAGAGATTTCCATGCAACTGCAAGAGATGGGCAAAATTATAAAGCAGAGCACCTTAGTTTCTTCGGTGAAAAATGATTACCCCAGAGAGAACTATTTTATACCCAATCTAATTTCCCAACTGCAAGGGCAAGGGTTTAATAGGTAAGAATATCGGGATGGAAAACAAGGGCCTTTTTCTTGACTTGAACGACGAAGAACCCGAAAGTATTTACGAGTTGTTCGAGAAACGAGGTTGGGGGGATGGTCTTCCACTTGTCGCACCCACTATTGAACGTGTAGCTGAAACACTTAGTCATGTTGAAGCTTCAGAAGAAGAAGTTATTGCAGTTCTTCCACCTAGAGGAGGATCAGCAACATACAGAGATGTGGCTGTAAATGCTGTTTTGGCAGGCTGCAAGCCAGAATATTTCCCTGTCCTTGTCGCAGCTGTGAAAGCTCTAGGTGATCAGAGGGTAAATTTACGTGGGGTTAACACTACGACCCACCCTGTTGCACCTTTAGTCATCGTCCATGGTAAAGCGGTTGATGAACTTGGTTTCAACGCTGGTCTAGGAACTTTTGGCCCTGGTAATAGGGCAAACGCAACAGTTGGTAGAGCTATAAGACTTGTTTTGTTGCATATCGCTGGGGCTATACCAGGGCCAGGTGATGCATCTACGCAAGGTCAACCATCGAAATACACCTATTGCATAGCAGAGAACACCAAAGAGAGCCCTTGGGGTTCGTATCCAGATTCACTCAAGATCAACTCAGAAAGCGCCCTCACTGTTCACTGTGGTGAGAACCCACATAATTTTCATGATATGGAGTCAAATGACATAGAAAGAATACTCGACAAGGCTGCTTCCTCGATGACGACTTTTGGAGTTAATAATGCCTGTATCTCCGGCGGGGAATGGTTCATTATTCTCTGTCCGGAGCACGCAAGAACAGCTTTTAATCAAGGATGGAGCAGAGAAGATATTTCGGGGTATCTATTTGAAAAGGCAAGAATGCCGGCAGGTGAGTTCAGAAAACAATTTGATTTACTTGCATGGGCAGACTGGATGCAGTCTCTTCCAGACGAATCAATGGTTCCAATGACGCAAGATGTAGAAAATATTAGAGTTATAGTAAGCGGAGGCGCAGGAAAGCATTCATGCGTTGTGCCCAGTTGGGGAATGACCCGAAGTGTCACACTTCCTATAGAAACCTAGATCGGTGGTCGAGTCCATGAAGATTTACAATCCAGAAGGAGAATTGTTCGAAGAAAGCGTACAACTCTGTTCTACCACCCCTTTACTTTCTGGCGGTAAAATCGGGATTTTGGATAATGGTAAACCAAATGCGAATCTACTGTTAACTAAGGTAGCTGAAGGACTGGCAGGCAGAATCGACGCAAAGGTTTCAATCGTTACTGGTAAAGGAGAAAGAGCTAACGCTGCGACAGCTTGCAATCCTCAGGTTGTAGGGATGCTAGCCGAAGAGGTTCAACTAGTTCTAACAGGTTCAGCTGATTGAGGATCCTGCACGTCATGGAGTGTCCATGACCTTATAGAAATAGAAAAATCGGGAGTGCCTGCCGTTGTTTTCACCACTGAAAAATTCAAAGAACTTACTTATGCCACTGCTAACAGTCTAGGTATGCCAAAAGCCAGAATCATGGTAGTGCCACACCCTCTGGGAGGCACGGAGGAGGAAACGATTATTGACTGGGCGGAGTCTGCAGTAGACGGACTCGTAGAAATATTGGAGGTTTAAATGGCGTTAGAAATTGATTACTCCGGAAAGAGAGTCGTCGTAACCGGATCTGGTGCTGGAATTGGCCGTTCCATAGCCGTTATGTTTGCCCAGGCTGGAGCAGATGTTGTCATTTTCGATAAAAGAGAAGACAAAGTTCAGGAAACTGTTGAACAAATTAACGCTTCAGGTGGAGGGTCTGCTTTTCCGGTCATTGGAGATGCACGCGAAGAAGGCCAGATAGAAAAAATGTTTGACGAAGCTGTTGAGCTACTGGGAGGCATCGATGTAGGAATCAACAATATTGGAATGCTCGGACCTCAAGGAACGGCTTCATTGATTGATATGGATGAAAGCAAATGGAGAGATGTGCTAGAACAGAACCTTCTGGTTACAGCCTTATCCATTAAAGCGGAAGCAAAACATATGAAGGAAATTGATGGGGGAGTGATTATCAACGTCAGTTCTGGAGAGACCACAAGGCCCAGCCCATTTCTTGCTGGTTATGGTGCAGCTAAAGCGGGAATAAACCATCTGACAGAAACTGCAGCAGTCGAATTAGGTCCTATGGGTATAAGAGTTATCGCCATTGCTCCAGGCACGACGTTGACAGAGACAGTTGCAGATTTTTTTGATGAGGAGCGAATTTCTGCTATAAAACAGTCGAATCCGCTTAAAAGACTTAATGATTTGGAAGATTTGGGCTACTTAGCAGTTTTCCTAGCTTCGGATTTCGCAAAAAATATCACCGGACAGTTGTTTTTAGCGGATGCAGGGGCTTATTTATCTCGCGAAAGGCCACAAAGTATTTCATAGTTTTAATCGAGGTGTGTAAATTGAAAATATGGATAGTCGTCCGAATTCGGATCTGATTCGCTCAATTACACAATCTGAGATTGCCTCCTTTGTTTCTGATGGCGTCGTGCATCTCCCCGGAATTTTAGACATTGATTGGATCTACTTTCTTAGAACAGCTCTGGAAGAAGTTATTGATGATCCAAATGGTTTAGCTGATCTAACTGAATTAGGGAGAAATTTGACTGCAAATGAGGGCTTCAATGTTCTATCGGATAGTGATGTTTCTAGTGGAAGGTTTCTATCTGGAGTTGACCACTGGAAAGACAATGAATCATTCGCAGCATTTGCTAAATTTTCACCGCTACCACTTGTAGCAGCTGAGTTAATGAACTCTAAAAGTGTCTACTTATATGAAGACTCTATTTTAGTTAAAGAGCCAGGTACATCCGAGAAGACTGCCTTCCATCAAGATCTTGGGTATTTTCATTTAGAAGGCGAAAAGATTTGTACTGTCTGGGCCCCCCTTGATGAAGTCGATTCAGAAACAGGCTCAGTTGTTTATCTTCGTTCCTCTCATAAAAGCAATAAAGTCTTTAAGCCTAATTGGTTTGTTGCAAATGAATCTCTGCCCAACACGGAAGGAAACGAAATTCCTAAAATTGAAATGGACAACAAAGAAATGGACTTAATCAGATTCGATACCAGACCAGGAGACCTTATTGTGCATCACGCGGCCACTATTCATGGAGCGGGTGCAAATCATTCAATTTCCAGACGAAGGCGGGCGGTTTCGGTCAGGTATTGTGGAGATGGAGTCACCTATAAGATTCGCCCAGGAGCTCCTTTAAAGGCACATCATGAAAATGTTCGAACAGGAGACCCTGTAGTCAGCCATCCCGACTGTCCATTGGTTTGGGGTAATTAAGACCTATCTATTTGCGATTATGTGACAATACGGCACGAACAGCGTCATTATGTGAAGTTCGATTAAGTACAGCCATTGCATCATCTATTTCATTCATGCTGAATACTTCTCCTAGAAGTAAAGAAGTAGGGAAGTCTTTTGTGTTGAGTATTTCAACAGCTTTCCTCAAGGACCTGTTTGTACCTCCTGCTCCACCATGAATTGTGATTCCCCGCATCACAGCAGTGTCAGTGACTACCGGGACTGCCTGACGGTCCTTAAGTCCCGCCCATATAACATCGCCACCATACCTAACCAGATCAAGACACAGCCCCGGAACTTGAGGTGCGCTACTAAGATCCACTACAAGATCTGCCATCACTCCTCCAGTGGCCTCTGAGATTTTTTCCACTGGATCTTCGTTTGAGACATCAATTACAAAATCAGCTCCGATTTTTTCTGCGATTGAAAGTCGGTGTTGATCTTCGCTAGTTCCAGTAACAATTAATTTTTCAGTTCCCATTTCTTTTGCCATCGCAGCAAAAGTCAACCCCATATGACCAGGCCCCTGAACTACGACTTTCATTTTTTCGTGCCAATTAACCCGACTAGTCCAAGCAATTACATTGCTCAGAGGTTCAAAAATAGTCAACTCTTCAGCGGATAATTCATTTGTCAAAGGTTCGAGTTGCGTCTGTGGAAGAATAGACATGTATTCCCCATAACCTCCCCAAAGCCCTTCGGAGTCTTCTAAAGAAAAGCTGTAACCATAGCAACTGAAACCGAACGGATTCGAATCTGTAGGCTCTGTAGGGACAACAATGTTAACTGCGACACGATCACCAATTTCGACTCCCAGTTCAGCATTAGAGTCGAGAGCATGCACTCTTCCAACTATTTCATGTCCAGGCACTGTAGGTGAAATTTCTCCTGGCACGTGCTTTTGGCCATTTAACTGTGCCACATCGCTGTGACAAAGACCTACAGCCTCTACAGCTAGAACCGCCCCTCCTTCTGGAGGCTCAGGAATTTGGAAATCGTCCCTTCTTTCCCAAGTGCCATCTCCATTGAAGATCACAGCAGAACAAGTATCTACCTTTTTCATTGAAGTTAATCCAAGACTATAGACGTTGAATAAGGGTCCCGGTACCCAGACCTCCACCACAGCACATGGTAACAAGTGCATGTTCGGTATCAGTTCGATGAAGTTCATGGACGGCTTTAGTCATCAGAATTGCACCTGTGCCACCGAGAGGGTGACCTAAAGCAATCGCTCCACCGTTGGGATTAACTTTTTCCATGTCAGGATTTGTTTCCTTTTCCCATGCCAGAACAACTGAAGCAAATGCTTCATTAATTTCAACAAGGTCTATATCGTCAATACCCATTCCATTGTCATTTAGAATTTTTTCTGTCGCGAAAATTGGCCCCGTAAGCATGAATTCAGGATCGGAACCCACTAAGCAACTATCGACTATTTTTGCCAAAGGCTTCAATCCTAGCTCAGCTGCTTTTTTAGCAGTCATCATCAACACTGCTCCAGCTCCGTCAGAAATCTGCGAAGAAGTTCCAGCCGTATGGACTCCATTTTCTCGTCCAGTGGGTTTTAGTCCAGCCAGAGATTCGAGGGTTGTTTCACGTAGTCCCTCATCATTAGTAATTGTGACCTTCTCCGCTGAGGGGTTTCCCTCTCCGTCAAGGACCGGAACATCAATTGGAGTTATTTGCGTTGCAAAACGGTCTTCAGACCACGCTCGGGCTGCACGATCTTGAGAAAGTTTTCCGAAAGCATCACAGTCGTCGCGTGTGATTTTCCAATGATCAGCTATCCTTTCTGATCCTTCGAATTGACTCGTCATTTCATAGTGTTCGAAGTAGTTGCGATTCACTGGGCTTCCAGCATTTGGTTCTTTAGGAATCGTTGCGCCAAAGCCAACTTGACTCATAAGTTCAACCCCGCATCCAACTGCAGAATCAACAGTGCCAGAGGCAACAAGAGCATAAGCAAGATTTGTAGCCTGTTGTGAGGAACCGCATTGAGCGTCGACTGTTGTAGCAGCTACTTCGATGGGTAGACCAGCAGTCAACCAAGCTGTACGAGTCACATTCATAGTTTGCATGCCGACCTGACCAACACAGCCACCTACGACTTGACCAACTTCTTTGGGGTCCACTCCTGTTCTGGTGAACAAAGAACTCTGCACTGCTCCTAGTAGATCAACGGAGTGTGAATTGGAAAGTCCTCCACCTCGTTTACCTATCGGACTTCTTACAGCGTCAATTATTACAACTTCCTGCATTTTTTCTCCTTGTCTTTGTATTTTAATATTAGTACTTTTAGATCGGTAGGTTTCCAGTGGCCGAAGAGGTAGAGCCGTGATCTTTAAATGCGGCTATGGTTCTTTGAGCAATCCGCATCTGGTGTATCTCATCGGCACCGTCGGCAAATCTAGACCATCTTGCATGTTGATACATGTGAGCTAAAGGAGTATCAGTTGAGTATCCGAGGGCTCCATGAACTTGAATAGCACGATCAATTATCCGATTAAGACTATTTGCCACAAAGTGTTTAGCCATTGAGACTTCTGATTTGAAGTCATCACCATTATCAATCTTAGAAGCAGCATGCAGAACCATTAATTTCGCTTGATACAACTCCATTGCAGAATCAGCGATCATCCATTGGATCCCTTGTTTCTCAGCGAGAATCGAACCATGACTGTACCTTTCTAAAGATCTCTCAACAGTCATATCAAGAGCCATTTCTGCTTGGGCGATCCATCTCATGCAATGAGCTAAGCGTGCTGGACCCAATCTGTATTGCCCCAGAAGGTGTCCTTGACCTCTGCCTCCCAGCATCTGAGAATCATGGACTCTAAGATCTTCAATCAGTATTTCAGAATGCCCGGTTGAGCCATGCATTGTCTCTATTTCTCTCACTTCAGTCCAACCATCTGAAGGAAGATCGATTATGAATGCAGTGTTTGCTGCTTGGGGCAAGTCAGGGTCATCTTCTGTTCTTGCGATTAAAATTGCAAAGTTTGCACGATGGGCGTTAGAAATAAACCATTTGTGTCCGTTGATAACCCATTCATCGCCGTCTTGGTATGCATTAGTACGAATTAAAGTTGGGTCAGAACCAGCTACTTCAGGCTCGGTCATAGCGAAGCAAGAAGTTCCGGTTCCCTGACAAAGTGGTTTTAGGTATTTTTCTTTCTGTTCATCAGTTGCCCAATGAAGAAGAGTATGCATGTTCCCCTCGTCAGGTGCTTGACAATTCAAAACCCATGGTCCGTAGTATGACTTTGCTGCTTCAGCTTGCACCATAGCCATGGCAACGTGACCCAGTTCCATTCCACCCCATTCTTTTGGCATGTGAGGGAGCCAGATGCCTTCCTCGAAAGCTGCTTTACGCATCTCTATAAGTTTCCCAATTCTGTCTTTGGGGTTTAGCGGTTCAGTTCCTTCTGTGCCTTCGATAATCTCTTCACCAGGTTTCACCACCCGTTCAATAAAATCACGGACATTGTTCCGTATTTCTTCGAGTTCAGGCGAAAGTGTGAAATCAATTGCCATTAGATGTCTTTGCTTGGCCTTCCAGGTCCTTCGGTTGGTGTTCCAGACATGTCCGGATTGAGTTGAGCATCTTTCATAAGCTCACGAACTATCTCAGTAAGTCCTTCAGGGTCATCCGTCTGCTTGGCCGACGGTCCCAAACTCCACTGTTCGGCGATTCCTAGTCTTTCTCCCACAACATCAAAAACTCGACCTGTGACGTTTTGAGCTGCCTCGCTACACAACCAGGCAGTCACGACTGATATCCACCTCGGACTCATTGCTTCTTCCGCACCTTCACCTGTGCCTACAATTCCCGGCAAATCTGCCGTCATGCGTGTGAAAGCTGCAGGTGCAAGACAGTTGACGGTCACACCATATTTCACGAGTTCCATTGCTGTAATAACAGAGAATGCAGCGATACCCGCTTTTGCAGCACCATAGTTTGACTGTCCGACGTTTCCGTAAATGCCTGAAGGTGAGGAGGTATTGATTATCCTTCCAAAAGCTTCACCACCGTTTTTAACTGTTTCGCGCCAGAAAACTGAAGCATGATGAACTGTTGAGAACGTTCCCTTAAGGTGAACGTTTATTACGGAATCAAAGTCATCTTCAGACATTGAGAAAATCATCCGATCACGCAATATTCCAGCGTTGTTAATCAAGATGTCTAATCTTCCCCAAGTGTCTACTGCTTGTTGTATCATTTCGCCAGCTGCTGTGAAGTCAGCTACATTCGCGCCATTTACTATCGCTTCACCGCCCATTTCAGCAATTTCATTTACAACTTCTTGAGCGGGGCTCAAGTCGCTTCCGGATCCGTCGATATCGCCGCCCAGATCGTTTACAACTACTTTTGCACCTTGGCTTGCAAGCATTAGTGCATGCTCACGTCCAATGCCTCTTCCCGCTCCAGTAACGATGGCCACACGACCTTCACAGAGGTTGCCCATTATTTTTTCTCCTAAATTATTGTCCATTATGCAATGTCACTTAGATGACTGATTTGCAACTATTAAAGCCTAAAGGAAAGATGGCGAAGAAACTAAACGAAAAGGGTTTTTCTTCTTTTACGTTGATAGGTTTATACGTCCAGTGTTGCTTCTATAAACACTGGATTTAAAACCTCCCTTCCATCTCATTTTAGAAGGGGGGTTTTTATTTTTCGATCGTGCTCTATCTGGTATTAATTTTTGCAAAAAGAATGCCCCTCTCAAAAAAGAAAGGGGCATTCTATTGCGTGCTTGCAAGGCGTCCTCCACCTCCGCTAGTGGTCAACATAGCGTATAAATGGGTCGTATGTGTCCTTAAATGAAACTCCTTTGCTTCTATTTGCTTGCGCTATCGCTTAGGGAGATAGTTTTAAAACACAAACGTTTATAATTTTGTTGATCGTTTAGTTTTTTCTTAAAAAAATGACCTATGGTCGTTATTGAAACTTAGATATAAAAAGGAGAGACAGATGCCAACATGCGCCTTCATAGGTTTGGGAGTGATGGGTTACCCAATGGCTGGTCATCTTCAGGGCGCTGGACACCAAACCACGGTTTACAATCGAACCATTCCAAAAGCTGAAAAATGGGTAGAAGAGCATGGGGGATTATTAGCCACAACACCGCGTGAAGCTGCTGAAGGTGCTGAAATAGTCATGCTTTGTGTCGGTAACGATGATGATGTTCGTTCAGTTGCTTATGGAGAATCTGGTGTTTTAGAAGGAATGTCACCAGGCTCAGTTTTAGTTGATCACACGACCGCTTCTGCATTTTTAGCTAAGGAGCTAGAGGAAGTTTGTGAAGCTAGAGGGATTGGATTTATTGACGCTCCCATTTCAGGAGGGCAGGCCGGAGCAGAATCAGGTCAACTCAGTGTTATGTGCGGAGGTTCAGAAGAGACCTTTCTAAAAATTCAACCCACTATAGATGTTTACTCAAAAATTTCTATTCTCATTGGACCCTCTGGTCACGGACAGTTAACCAAGATGGTCAATCAGGTTTGCATAGGAGGGTTACTGCAAGGTTTGTCGGAAGCTCTCGAATTTGCAAGGCGTTCAAATTTGGATACTGAAAAAGTCCTTCAGGCGATAAGTCAAGGAGCATCCGCCTCTTGGTATTTGAGTAATCGTTCCGAAACTATGCTTGATCGACACTTCGACCATGGTTTCGCAGTTGATTGGATGCGAAAGGACTTCAGTATTGTTTTCGAAGAAGCAGAAAGAATCGGTTTTGAATTACCGGTAACTTCATTGGTGGACCAATTCTTTGCTGAACTGCAAGAAAAAGGTCATAGCAGGTCAGATGTGTCATCACTCATAGAGTTGTTAGTAGAGGATAATTAATTTAGATCTTGTAAGGCGAAGGTGCGATTTGATCGCTTGCTGTAGTGCGATTTAACTCTCTTCGAACTCCTTTATAGTCATTTAATGCTATGTGCTGAGTTGACCTATTGTCCCAGATGACCAAGTCACCAGGTGACCATTTGTGTCGGAAGGTGAATTGAATTCCTGTAGTCCAATTGTTCAACCATTTTAAAAGGGCTTCTTCTTTTTCTTTATCTTCTAATTCAGTTCCTTTTAGGCCACGAACGTAAGTTGGGTTGAAGAAAAGAGAGGGTTTACCAGTTTCAGGATGTTCACATACCAGAGGATGTTCTTGTGTCTCGTTAGCTGTTTCAGATGTTTCTATGTTCATATTAGATAATTGAGAATGAAGGTTTTGTTGGGCGGGGGAGTAAGAAGCGCTTGCGGAGTGAACAGCGGTTATTTTTGTCAGCTGTTGTTGGGTTGATTCATCAAGTTGTGAATAGGCGGTGGTTGTAGATGCCCAAACTGTGTCACCTCCCACAGGAGGCACATCTATAGCGTAAAGAATTGTAAATGCAGGCGGGATGGGAAGAAAAGAAAAGTCGCTGTGCCACACTCCTCCAAAATTGAAGGCTTCCGGTTCGGTGCTTTCTTTTACCACTTTTATAACTTCAGAGTTTTCTTCAATAGGTTTTACAAAAGGAACAGGAGAATAAGGTCCTAGAAGATGGCTGAAGGTTACTTGATCTTCGGGTGACAGGTTTTGATCCGGTATTATCGCAACTTCAAATTCACAAATGGTGTTTCTTAGATCCTTTATTACGTCAGCATCTAGATCGGATTTAAGATCGAGTCCCTTGATCCGGGCTCCTAACACTCCTGTGAGTGGTTCTATTTCCAACGAAGCTTTCAAGAGTTCCTTAGAGGATTTGGGAAAGAAAAAGTTTGGTTCTTTCTTCAGTTGGGTTTGTAAAGAAATGTTCAGGAGTTCCTATTTCAACTATCTGTCCACCCTCCATAAACATGATCTTGTCCGCAACTTCTTTGGCGAAACCCATCTCGTGAGTGACCACCATCATCGTCATGCCTGACAAAGCTAATTCTTTCATTACATCTAAAACTTCTTT
>DBFL01000090.1:0-3063 GCA_002294285.1 Candidatus Neomicrothrix sp. UBA881 | reverse complement strand
ATCATTTCTGGGTCCAGTGCAGAGGTGGGTTCATCAAAAAGCATTACTTTTGGTTCCATTGCGAGAGCACGTGCAATAGCAACTCGCTGCTGTTGCCCACCTGATAGTTGTCCAGGAAACTTGTCAGCCTGTTCAGGAATGCCGACTCTTTCCAGTAATGCCGTTGCTTGTTCTTCAGCTTCAGCGCGAGGTTTTTTCCTTACCCAAATAGGAGCAAGACTGATATTGTCTCGCACGGTGAGATGAGGGAAAAGGTTAAACATTTGGAAAACCATTCCAACTTCTGATCTTACTTTTTCAATGTTTCTGAGATCATTAGAAAGTTCAACCCCGTCTACCACTATTCGACCCTCTTGATGTTGCTCAAGTCTGTTTATGCATCTGATCCAAGTAGATTTTCCCGAGCCGGAGGGACCCAACACGACTACAACTTCTTGTTCTTTAATTGTTGCTGAGACACCGTTTAGAGCTTGAAAGTCGCCGAACCATTTCGAAACACCCTCGCACACAATCATGTCTTGGGCGTTTGTTAGGTCGCGTTCCCCTCTGATAGATGAGGTGGTTTCGTTGTCACTCATTTTCTTACCTTACCTTTCACCAAGTCCAACGCGTTTTTCTACTCGTTGACTAGCTTTCGACATGGAGTAGCAAATCACAAGATAAACCAGCGAAACAAAAAGCAGGTTTTCTCTTGTGCTACCCATGTATTCGGTTTGTCCCGGAATTACAGATCGGGCTATATACAAGAAATCAAAGATGCCTATTATCGCCAACAAACCTGTTTCTTTGAATGTAGCGATGATTTGTCCGACCATGGGAGGAATAGCGACTCGTAAAGCCTGTGGTAGGACAATAAAAAACGTTTTTTGGGCATTAGTCATCCCCACGGCTTCAGCTGCTTCGTGTTGTCCCCGTGTGACTGACTGGAGTCCTCCTCTTACGTTTTCAGCAAGGTAAGCGGCCTCGAAAATAACGAAAGCTATTGTTACAGCAGCTATTTCAGTTAAATCCATGCCTTCGGGTAAAAAGAGAGGAACCATCACACTAAAGAAAATAAGGATAGTGATCAGAGGAACGCCTCTGATGAATTCAATAAAGGTAGTGGAGATAATTCGGAATATAGGAAATTTTGATGTTCGTGCAAGAGCCAATAGAACACCTAACGGAAAAGCCAGAACCATTGTGAAGAAAAATATCATCAACGTGATGGCAAAACCTCCTATAAAGAAGTCGCCGGGAACCTTAGCTGTGG
This sequence comes from Candidatus Neomicrothrix sp. UBA881, assembly GCA_002294285.1. Taxonomy (GTDB): domain Bacteria; phylum Actinomycetota; class Acidimicrobiia; order Acidimicrobiales; family MedAcidi-G1; genus MedAcidi-G1. The sequence goes on along the minus strand of DBFL01000090.1, from coordinate 1,811 downwards.
ACGGGGTGTTTATTGCCGTAATAAGCCAGCAAAGAATCACCATTGTGGCAATCCAAACCTTGGCGTATCTTATTCTTGCCGGCTTCTGACCACTGAAAGTTGGTGCGGCTAGAGCGAAAAAAGCTAAACAAAGCGTCAGAATTCTTACAATCATCAGCATAGAGAACGCGAATGTTCCAAATCCTATAAAAAGAATAGCGGTAGAAATTATTCGTCCTTTTTCTCCTATTTCTGGTTTCGTCAGCCAAAGTAAAAGAACTGATCCCACGATCGAGAAGAAAATAAATATTGGTATATCTGTTGAGAAAAGGTGACCGGTGTCAAAGTCGGGATCTCTTAGGACTAAAAAAAGAAGGAAAAGTGGGGAAATCAACCAGGCTGCAGACAAAACAGCCTTACTTTTCGCCTCATCGATTTTGTCCCTGAAGGCGCAAGCAAGAAAATAAGATGAGATGGCAACAGCGAGCATTATCGTCCACGGCAACTTGGTGGTCAATGCAACAGTTCCAGGCTCTGCAAGGATTTTCGGCGTACGAGTTGAAATATAGCTGTGATGCCCGTAAGGAATTACCCACAGTGAGAGAATCGCTAACAGAAAAACTCCTGATAACAGAGTTAAGGAGCTTATAGTTTTATGCTCGTCAGTTGGTTTAAGCAACATCCCAACTCCGGCGATGAAAACGCCAATGAGTAGCCAAATCACGGTTGCTTGATTACTGAACGGGGCTAGGAGAGTGGTTAGCAGAATGAAAGCGCCAATTCCTAATAGACGCTTTCCGACTTGAGCTATTTGCACTCTTCTTCCGGCACGCCAGAAAGCCATGGATACTCCTGCTAGGAATAGCAAAAATCCTAAACTTACCCAAATTCTCACGTACTGGTTTTCAGGGTAGGCCTGTGTCATGAGCAGACGCATGTTTGTTGCTGTCGCAGACCACTGTCTAAGAGGATTGAAAATGAAGCTAAGCAATCCTCTTATAATCAGCAGAATTGCTGCGACAGAAATGACTGTGAGAATCGAATTAAAAGTACTGGAGAAAAGATTTGCTTTGAGCCACTCACTAGGAGATAAAACGGCTGCCTTCGGAGGTAGTTCTCCACTTGAAGATTTTGGTGATGAGTCAAAGTCAGTTTGATTTGTTGAAGTTGAGTTCTGAAAGTTCGTCATCGTTCTACAATCTTCATTCTGACGTTGTAATAGTTAACTATGACTGAGATCGTCAATGAGCAGGTGAGATAGAAGAGCATCCAAATAGCCATCACGGGTAGAGATTTACCTGTTTGGTTGTACACCGTTTGGCCGACTTGCACTATATCGCTGTAACCAACTGCTATCGCAAGTGAAGTGTTTTTCGTGAGATTCAAATACTGGTTGCCCATAGGCGGCAAGATGATCCTTATTGCTTGAGGTAGGACTATGTGGCGAAGAGATTGACCTCTACTTAATCCGACAGCATTCGCTGCTTCAATTTGGCCTTTCGGGACTGCAAGAATTCCGCCTCTGATTATTTCTGCCACGAAAGCTGAGGTGTAAAAAACCACCCCAAAGAAAACAGCTGCAAAGCCAGGACCCATGGTCAGTCCGTTAGTTCCATAGTTTGCAAATTTGCCCGGTTTCACAATGTCGGGTTTCATTGCATCAAAAGGTCGGGCAGCACCGTCTACTTCAAATTTTGCCTCCAGCATGTGAAACAGGTCTCGGCCACTATTGAGGATCCAAGAAGATATTCCGGTCCAAGTAACAACCACGATTACTGCTATCAAAGCGCCAACACCGACGAAAATCATCCTGAAAATATCATCATCAATTA
>DBFL01000082.1:14403-15014 GCA_002294285.1 Candidatus Neomicrothrix sp. UBA881 | reverse complement strand
CATTGGGTAGATTTTCGATTTCTCTAACTATGTCATACCCGAGATAGCCGACAAGACCTCCATGCAAGGGAGGTAAGTCATCCATTACTGGAGTATCAAAAAATTCCAAAAGTTCGGTAAGTAAATCCAAAAGGTTCATGTTTGAATTCACTTCGAATGGCAAAGTGCCACTTATTTGAATTTTACCCTCCATACTTGACACAGAAGCCAAAGGTTCTCCGCCTATGAAAGACCAGCGTCCCCAGTGTTCACCACGATCAACGCTTTCGAGTAAAAAACCTTTCTTGTCCCCAATACAGCGGTTAAAAAGAGACACGGGAGTTGTTAAGTCCGCAAGGATTTCCACCCAAACAGGAATCAGGTTATATTTTTCCGCTAGTTCTTTGAAATCATCCAAAGATGGAGAAATTTTGAAATCAGTTTTCATCGAATTTAAAAGATGTAAAAAAGCAACTAAATTCACCAGTGTGGCAGGCACCTCTACCTTCTTGAACTACTAAGAAGAGCAAAGTGTCAAAATCACAATCATAGAAGGCTTCTTGCACGAACTGTCTATCACCAGAAGTTTCACCTTTACACCAATACTCTTGCCGACTTCTACTCCAAAACCA
>DBFL01000082.1:8296-13976 GCA_002294285.1 Candidatus Neomicrothrix sp. UBA881 | reverse complement strand
TTGAAACTGATAAGTGAAATCTCTTCATTGTCGATTTTAAAGGTCTTACCTTCATTAGTTGTCATGACTCAAGTCTAGGATTTCATTGACCTAAAAATGGAAGAAATAAATTTAAAGATATAGCCCCGTGCTTCCTTCTTCTAAGCGTTTCGAAGCTACGGCGTGTATATCGCGCTCTCGAAGGATGATGTAATCCAAACCTCTTACTTCAACTTCATATCTGTCTTCTGGATTAAAAAGCACTCTGTCTGAGATTTCCATTGAACGCACATTCGGTCCTACAGCTACTATTTCGGCCCATGCTAAACGTTTTCCCATTTGCGCAGTAGCCGGTATAAGTATTCCCCCGGTTGATCTTCTTTCACCGTCTTCATCATCTAACTGCACCAAAATTCGATCATTTAGCATTTTTATTGGTAGGCCTTCATCTTCTGCGGGGCCAGGCATTTTCACTACTTTTGAATCACTCACGGGATTTACGGTATCGGAAAGCTCGTCAGCCGCCTCTCACAATAAGACCAGCTTCTTTTAATTCTTTTTTCACATCGCTCACTGTTAATTCTCCAAAATGAAATATGGATGCAGCTAAAAGCCCATTGGCGTTGCCGAGTAGCGCCCCATCGGCCATATCTTTCGAACTTCCAGCACCACCACTTGCAATCAATGGGACTGTTATCTCCCGACTAATCATTTGGAGCATTTCAATATCGAATCCGTCTTTAGTTCCATCTCGGTCCATAGAAGTCAATAAAATTTCACCTGCTCCTCTTTCAACAGATTCTCTTGCCCAATTAAGCAAACTCAACCCTGTTTCATTTCTCCCCCCATGGGTGAAAACTTCAAACCCACAAGCGCTCTTCTCATTACGTCTCGCATCAATAGCTACGACCACACACTGATTACCAAACTCGCCGGACACTTCATCAATTAAATCGGGTCGCATAATAGCTGCAGTATTTAGTGAAACTTTGTCAGCTCCAAGTCGCAAAATCTGTCGAGCATCTTCGACGGATCTGATTCCTCCCCCAACAGTAAAAGGTATAAATACCTCTTCAGCTGTCCTTCTCACCACCTCATGGATTGTTTTACGTGAATCAGAAGAAGCCGTAATATCAAGAAAAACAATTTCATCTGCACCCTGCCTGTCATATGTTGCAGCAAGTTCCACAGGATCTCCGGCATCTTTGAGATTTACAAAATTAACGCCTTTAACTACACGCCCTTTGTCGACGTCTAGGCATGGAATAACCCTAATCGTTTTCATTTTTCAAATGCTTTCAAGGCTTGCTCTAAAGAAATGGAACCCTCATATAGTGCGCGACCCACAATGACTCCATTTAGGCTTTTTCCATCCACAGTCAGATTGGACAAATTTTCTAAGTCGATTATCGAGCCAACACCCCCGGAGGCAATGACGTCTTTTGTAGTTTTCCCAAGTAAATCTCTATAAGAGTCGATTTCTGGGCCTTCCATAGTTCCATCTCGTTCGATGTGCGTAACAATGTATGCATCTATATCTGTTTTTTCGAATCGGTTAGAAAGTTCACTAAAGGAGATTTCAGTTGAAGTCTGCCATCCGTTGACGGCCACTTTGCCTTCGCGTAAGTCAACTCCGATAGCCACTCTTCCAAATGACGACACTTTTTCAACCAAAGTTGGATTTTCTACAGCAGCTGTTCCCAGCACGATTCGCTCTATCCCACAATCGTAAAGTGTCTTTGCTGTTTTTAAAGTCCGAACTCCGCCCCCTACTTGAATAGGAACATCTAAACGCGAAGCAATCTTCTCTATTATCCTTCCATTTTTCACAAGCCCGGTTCGTGCTGCATCTAAATCAACTAAATGAATCCAAGAAACTCCAGCCTCTTGGAAATCCAACGCTTGAGCAACTGGATCATCGTTGTATTTCTTTTCCTCGGAGTATTCTCCGCGTAAAAGACGCACACACTTGCCATCTATTATGTCTATGGCCGGGAAAAGTACTTTTTTCATTTTTCTGCTCTTAAAAGATTCAAAAAGTTTTTCAATAATAAAAGGCCCGTATTCCCAGATTTCTCTGGGTGGAATTGTGTAGCCCAAAGGTTTTTTGTAGCTACAGCAGCATTAATTTTGGTTCCGTAATCACAAAAAGCGATGGATTCTTCAGTTATCGGTGCTGCATAACTGTGCACGAAATACACCCAAGGGTCTTTTTCGAGTCCAGCAAACATTGGATGAAGAAAATCAGACCTCAATTTATTCCACTGCATCTGAGGAATTTTTACATCCCCTGATATCACTTGTATTTGCTCCTCAATGATTCCTAGACCTCTCTTTTCAGAAGACTCATCACTGCCTTTATATAGCAGCTGCATGCCAACGCAAATACCCAAAAAAGGCTTGCCTCCCTGAGTAGCTTCTTTTGCTAGAGAGGCCGCTACATCAAAAAGGCCACTGTCTTCAAGTGCTTCTACACATCTACCGAAAGCTCCAACGCCTGGTAGAACGACCCCATCTGAGTCCCTTAAAATTTTTTCATCACTTGTTAAAGTCGCATTTGCTCCAACAAATTGAAGAGCTTTTTCCGCTGATCTCAAGTTTCCTATCCCATAGTCAAATACAGCGACTGATGGTTTAGAAGTCATAAGGATCCCTTGGTGGAAGGAAGGTCACTGCTCTCAATTTTTATGGCATCCCTCAAAGCTCGAGCAACGCCTTTAAAGGTCGCTTCGATTATGTGGTGAGTGTTTTTACCTCTTACCAGTGAAATATGCAAAGTTACTTTTGATGTTGCCGTAAAAGCTCTCCAAAATTCCTCTACTAGCTGTGGATCAAATGGCGGATCACCTAATATCTTCTCACCGGGAAAATCTATTTCATAATTACAAAAAGCTCTTCCGGAAATATCTAGAGCCACATCAACTAGCGCTTCATCCAAGGGAACACTAACAGATGCAAATCTTCTAATTCCCAATTTTTCGCCGAGTGCACTATTTAATGCTTCCCCTATCGAAATTCCGACATCTTCAACCGTGTGGTGCGCATCTACCTCTAGATCTCCATCTGACTTCACTAAGAGACCTATGCCCGAATGCTTTGCTAGCTGATCTAGCATGTGGTTGAAAAAAGGTATGCCGGTTTCAACAGCTGACTCCCCACCCTCTAGATCGAGAGTTACAGAGATCGTAGTCTCTTTTGTATTTCTTTCAATTGTTGCTTTTCTATCCATTATTTAAAATCTCCTGAAGTGCTTCCAAGAACCTTGTATTCTCTTCTGGGTTGCCGATCGTAACTCTTAAACAACCCTCTAAACCTTCCCAACTAGAACAATCTCGAACCAAAACTCCCTTTTCGAAAAGATCACTCCACAATTTATATCCATCAATCTCATTGGGCTTGAATAATAAGAAATTAGCTTCCGAGGGCCAAACATTTACTGAGAAATCAAGAAGATTTTCATAGACTCGATTTTTTTCCTCTTTAACGTTCTCCAATTGCGCAAGCATCTCGTTTTCATGTTTTAAAGCAAGCACACCTGCTTTTTGTTTTATTGAATCAAGGTGATAGGGCAAGGAAACATTTTTTATCTCGTCAATACACCATTCAGGAGCTAATAAATAACCAAGGCGTATACCTGCTAATTTCCAAACCTTTGAAAAGGTTCTTAGAAATATAAGGTTTGAACCTTCATCAACGGTGAGGGACAAAGATTGGTTTGCAAATTCTTTGTATGCCTCATCCAGCACCAATAAGCCTCCGGAATCATTTAACTTTGCAAGAATAGACTTGATTAGAGCCTCGCTCTCCAAATTGCCAGTTGGGTTGTTAGGAGAACAAAGAAAAACAATTTCTGGCTTTTCTTTGTCGATTAATCTGAGAGCAGCATCAGCATTAACTTGAAAATCAATTTCCCGCAGACCACTGACAACTCGAGTTCCAGTGATTTTTGCAATCTGTGAATGCATCGCATAAGTCGGTTCAAAAATAAGTACGGAACGGTTATGCCCACCAAAAGCCAAAAATATCGACTGTATTATCTCATTGGAACCATTTGCAGCAAAAACTTGCTTTTCATTCAAAGATTCTCTTTCTGCTATAGAAAGACATAGTTCATTTGCATCTCGTTTTGGATAACGGTTTAGATCAAGTTTTTCTAACGCTGAGCTTAATTCTTCCAGAAACCCGTCAGGGAGGGAAAAAGGAGACTCATTGGTGTTTAATTTGACTGGGACGTCGAGTTGTGGAGAATGATATCCTTTTAAAATATTAAGGTCATCGCGCACTAAAGGTTTTTTACTCATCATCTTTCACCCTCAACCTAATAGAGTCGGCGTGAGTTGGGAGACCTTCAGCGTCAGCAAGATTTATAACATGTGGTCCTAAACGGTTTAAAGCTTCCTTTGAGCTAGTAATGACATGCATATCCCTGATGAAATCGTTTACAGTTAGCGCACCCGCAAATCTCGCAGTTCCAGCTGTTGGAAGCACATGACTAGGCCCAGCTAAATAATCACCCAATGAAGCAGGTGACCATTCGCCACAAAATATGGCGCCTGCGTTTGAAATCTTTTTTGACAACTCATTTGGTTTTTCAGTCATGATCTGTAGATGTTCCGGCGAAACTGTATCCACAATTTCAACCGCATGACCTAAATCATCCACCAAAACACAATAGCCACCAGTCTCAAAAGTAGATTTAATACTCTCACTCCTAGAAGACTTGAAAAGCAGGTCTTCTAATTCACTTTCTACTTCGTTAGCGAGATTTTCATCTGTTGTTACAAGCCATGATTTCCCCCCTGGTCCATGTTCTGCTTGAACAGCAAGATCAACTGCAACAAAATCGGCGGGTGTAGTAGAGTCAGCAATAATTACTATTTCTGAGGGTCCGGCAAAAGAAGCAGGAACCCCAACTTTTCCTGACACTTCTTGCTTCGCCAAGGAAACATAAATATTTCCCGGACCAACTATCACATCAACCGGTTTAACCGTTTCTGTTCCATAGGCCAGCGCTGCTATCGCTTGGGCTCCACCTACTGAATAGACTGAATCAACTTTCGCAACAAAAGCAGCAGCTAAGGTTTCTTTTGGAATTCCTTCCTTGCCGGCTGGAGGGACTGTTACGACGACTCTTTCGACTCCTGCTACACGTGCAACCAAAGCGGTCATCAACAATGTCGAAGGGTAAGAAGCTAAACCACCAGGAACATAGCATCCGGCGCTAGCAACCGGTTTTCCAAATGTCTCAATAGTCAGTCCTCTGTCTTCAAGAGTAGTGTGGGCATTTAACTGAGTATTCTGATATTGAACTATCGCTTCCGCTGAGACCTCAAGTGCGTCCCGCAACTCTGGAGACACAGAATTGTAAGCACTTTCTAAACTATCCTGTTCGACCTCTATCTCTTCCAAAGTAACTCCGTCAAATTCTTGAGTTAAAGAACGTAAAGCTTCATCGCCTTCACTCTTTACTTGATCGATGATTGCTCTCACTGCTGAAATGGCTGACTCTTCAGCAAGGTCTGCTACAGGTAAGAAATCTGTTAGATCAACCTTTTTTCCTCGTAAATCAATTCTCTTGAGCATTACATTACGCTACCTCCTAGCTGAGCATGAGAAGTAACGAATTATGGTGTTGTATATTTTTCCTTACTGGAGCAAGATTAGTCGTGCAAATAATTTCAAAAGCAGAGTTGTCCTCACT
>DBFL01000082.1:5941-7885 GCA_002294285.1 Candidatus Neomicrothrix sp. UBA881 | reverse complement strand
TTACTCGAAACCGAAAGACACCTACGTGGAGCTCTACGTGAGTTGGAACACCTCTCAAAGGATCTATAAAAAGCTCAGCGCCCCATAAGGGCGCCGAGCGAGCGAGGCGGGTGGCGGGAACCCGATTCTCGCCAAACCGGGTTGCGGTACCCGGATAACCAAAATTACACGTACAAGAAAATTTTTACCAAATTGAACATTTCAAATTTCTGAACTGGCGCAGAAGTCATTTAAAGAACAATCTTCACACATTGGTTTCCTGCTAGAACAAACCCTTCGCCCATGAAGAATCAATCTCAAACTAAACAGTCCTCTTTCTGCTGCTGGAACCATCGGATTAAGTTCCATTTCCACTTTCACTGGATCGGTCTCTTGCGTTATTCCTATCCGTCGTGAAAGACGTCCTACATGGGTATCTACAGGCAGTCCAGGAAGGTCCATGGCAACACTCCTTACGACATTTGCAGTTTTTCTACCAACACCAGGCAAGGCAGTCAGTTCTTTCATCGAAGAAGGAACTAAACCTCCATGCTTGTCGACTAAAGATTGGGCCATCCCTAAGAGGCTCTTAGTTTTATTAATATAAAACCCGGTGGACCTGACAAGCTCTTGAACTCTAATTTCACTAGCTTCTGCTAAAGATTCAGCGTCTGGGAATTCACGGAAAAGGTCAGGTGTTACCATATTCACTCTCTTATCGGTACACTGCGCAGACAAAATAGTAGCGGCTAACAATTCAAACGAATTTTTGTGATCTAATTCACACTTTGCATCAGGATATTCCAATCCCAACCTCGTGTGTGTTTCTCGTGCTCGCCCTTTAGGTGATCTTGGTATCCCCATCCCCAAACCGTAGCGTCTTTCATTCTCTCCAGTAACATTTTGGTTAATGGAAGAATTACTTGTTTCCGATGGAACAGATCATGCAACTTTGATAAAAAAAGAAGTCGGACAGAATAAAAAACAAATTGATACTTGGATTTTGAATATAGACATCCGGGAAGTCAGTAAAGAGCGCTCTCAACGAATGCTCGAAGCTGCAGCTCAAACTGTTTCAATAGCTGGCGGTGGCAACATTGAATACTGGATAGAAAACGTTGATGATGAATCTGATTCCATACCTATTTCTGCCGGCTACTTGCCATTTAGGGATTTGAAAATTTTGTCTCGTTCTCTGCCAGCTGTCCCTTCAAAAGTAACGACGCGAGGCTTTGTTGCTTCTGACGTTCAAGACATAATCCGTATAAATAACTCTGCCTTTGACTGGCACCCCGAACAGAGTGGAATGACCGAAGAACGTTTGCAAGACACTCAATCAGAGGCTTGGCACCTCGATGAGGGTTTCCGAATTTTAGAAGAAAACAAAACGATTAAAGGATTCTGCTGGATGAAAATTCATGGAAAGTTTTGTTCTTGCTGTTCTTCTTCTAAAAAACTCAAAGGAGAAATTTTCGTTATTGCAGTTGACCCCAGTTTTCAAGGTACTGGTGTAGGACGTCAGTTAGCTTTATCAGGTTTGGAATGGTTATCGACTCAAAAGATCCGTGAAACTTTTTTGTATGTCGAATCAGACAATTTTGCAGCACTTAAAATATATGAATCTATTGGTTTTAAACATTCATCCACGAATAGATGTTTTCATCGCGTAATACGCAAAGATGACTCTCAAAGCTAATAGCCTACGGAATATCTTTTGACGACACCTAAGCAAAGGACAAACGTTGCAATCTCGACGCTGGATAAATAGATATCAAACTCAAACTCTTGTTTTAGGTAACGTTTTGCTTTACATGGAAGGAGTTTTCAATCTCGCTAGGGGCTCATTTTTCGCTTTGATTGGTGTGTCTATGCTTATGGCTGGGTACGGCATTGCGAATGATAAAAAAGTTGCCTGGAAACTTGCAGTGGCATCTTCTGTTGCCTCTGTGTTGTTACGTTTGTCGG
>DBFL01000082.1:3820-5571 GCA_002294285.1 Candidatus Neomicrothrix sp. UBA881 | reverse complement strand
GCACTTTTAATCCATCCTTTGAGTCGCGAATATCAAAAAATATGGTTCAACTAAATGAGTAAAGAAAAAATCCACGGTGCTCTACCTGACCCATCCGAAAAAGAGTTAACCGTTAAGACGATGTTTGATCGAATCGCTCCGCGATATGACATTATGAATCGACTAATAACTTTTGGTCTTGATGTTATATGGAGAAGGAAAACGGTTGAGGAACTGAAACCGACTCCGGGTGGCAGGATTCTTGATGTTGCATGTGGAACGGGAGATTTATGTCGCACTTTGCGTGCAGCTGAAACAAAACCTATTGGACTGGACCTGTCACGAGGAATGCTCGCTTCATTTAATTCAAAAGCTCCCCTAATAAATGGTGACGCACTCAAAATGCCCTTTATGGACTCTTCCCTGGACGGGGTGACCTGTGGCTTTGCACTCAGAAATTTCACTGACATAAGACCCTTCTTGCAGGAAGTTTCTAGGATTTTAAAATCGGGATCTCGTCTGGCAATTCTCGAAGTGGATAAGCCGAAAAATGTTTTCATTCGACTAGGCCATTCTTTATACTTCAACAAAGTAGTACCAGTTATTGGCAAAATATTTTCTGACAAAGAGGCATATCAGTACTTACCACGCTCAACTGTGTATTTGCCGGTCGAAAATGAACTCATCGAAATGATTAAAACCGAAGGTTTTTCAGATGTGAGAAAAATGAAGCTTACCGGTGGGATTGCTCAACTCTTAATTGCCAGAAAAGAAAACTAACCAGTTATTACGAGACTCGCTGAAAGTAACGCAGCTACAAGGATCTGTAAAATGCCCATCTGTCTTAATGCTCGAGCCCAAGTTTTGGAATCTTTTGCTTCATTGACTATTTTTAGAATCTTAAAAACAAGAGGGACAGAAGCTAAAACTATCAGTGCCCAGAGGTGCCAAAAGGAAACTAAAACACCTAAAAGAAGACTCGTGGAAATGATCACTGAAAACAACTTCTTACTCATATTTTCACCGAGTAAAACGATAAGAGTTTGTTTTCCGACCGCACTATCATTTTGATAATCACGCAAATTGTTAATCATCATCAAGCCACAAGACAATAAGCCTGCTATGCAACTAAGGATGAAAGCAAGCAGCGAAAATCTTTCCACTTGAACAAAAAAACTACCGTTCGTTCCCACTAACCCAAAAAAAATGAAAACCGATACTTCACCCAACGCTTTATAGCCGTAAGGGGCAGATCCACCTGTATAAAACCAAGCTGCAGAAATGCAAACCATGCCGATTGGTATTAGCCAAAGTGTTGAAATTAAAGAAAGCCACAAGCCTGATGCAGCGGAAAGTGTAAACATAAAAATAGCCGCACGTAACACTTTCTCTGGTGGAACCAATCCACTTCCAACCAAACGGGCAGGCCCAGACCTGGATTCTCCATCACTTCCTTTAATTCCATCCGAATAATCATTTGCATAATTAACGCCAATTTGTAAAGCAAACGCGACAATTAGAGCTAAAACAGCAGGAAGAATAGAAAAACTTTCGTTAAAGGCGGCAGCTGTACCTAAAAAAACTGGCAGTATTGCCGCTGACAAAGTCTTGGGACGTGCACCTTCAACCCATACATTAGACATACTTGCTGGCGATTAGGAAGCTTTTTCTAAGATATGGATACCACATGAGGAACCTAATCCTATTACATGAGCTAAGCCGACCTTAGCGCCTTCAATCTGTCTATCTCCGGCCTCTCCTCTCAAGTGAGT
>DBFL01000082.1:0-3432 GCA_002294285.1 Candidatus Neomicrothrix sp. UBA881 | reverse complement strand
ACATTTACTGGCATACTTCCATCTCTAAATGGTTTGCCTGAGTCGATAAATTCTCCCGCTCCACCGGGTTCGCATAAACCAAGATTGTCATAATGAATCAACTCAGCCGTTGCAAAACAGTCATGCAATTCAACTAAGTCCAAGTCTTCTGGTCCTAAACCGGCCATCTCATATGCTTGCGTAGCTGCATTTCGCGTAAGCGTGTTAACATCAGGCTGAACTTGCCCACTTTCAACATATGGATCGGACGTTAGAACGGAAGCAGATATCTTCACAGCTCTTTTCTGAGTTTCCGCAGGTAAAGTACGCAACTTCTCCTCCGAAACTAAAACAACTGCGGCCGCACCATCACCTGTTGGGCAACACATCAAAAGTGTATTCGGATAGCTCTGTACCGGAGCTGACATAACTTCCTCCAACGAGAACTCTTTTTGATACTGCGCAAGAGGATTAAGTGTCGAGTGTTTATGATTTTTATATGCAACACGCGCAAATTGTTCAAAACCGACTTCATCATTTTCATAGGCATATTGCATTCCTGCTTGCGCAAAGACTCCAGGCATTGTCTCAGTTCCAAGGAATCCGTCTACTCCCATCACTGCCCCATAGCGCCCTGAAGGCTCAAATATGTTGCGCTCTTGTTTCGTGCCCCCAGACAGTAAACCCATTTTTCCCATCTGTTCCACACCGATGGCGATTCCCATATCCGCTTCGCCAGCCTTTATCGAAAGATAAACAGTACGAACTGCTGTAGCACCTGTTGCACAAGCATTCGAAACGTTGTAAGCAGGTATTCCAGTTTGGCCAATCTGTTTTTGAATTCGTTGCCCCATACTCGTACTAGCTTGAAAAAGGGTGCCGGCCGCTAAAACATCCATATCGTGAATTGAAACCCCAGCATCAGACATCGCCTCTAAACTCGCCGCAGATGCTAAATCAACTGCATCTTGATCCTCATAACGAGCAAACTTCGTCATGTTTGCACCAATTATCCATATCGAATCACCCATGTTCTTCCTCTCTTAAATTTCTATATTGGCTCATAGCCAAACGCTATACATTCTTTCCCGTCATCATCTGTACCACACGAATAAGTGGTCAAAACTAAATTCATGCCAAGTTCAGCATCCATCGGATCATCTAATCCAACTACATTTGAACGAACTGAGGTCCCATCATCTGTTTTGACAATTGCTGAGACGAACGGTACAGGAACAGATGGAGCAGCTCTATGCACAATACTAAATGAAGTTAAAACAGCGTTATTCGAAATCGAAGTTCGTTTAAATGAGACTCCCCCGCATGCGGCGCAAGCATTTCGTCTATCAAAAAAGCGTGCACCACAGTCACTGCACTCATTCGCCTCCAAATAAGGAGTCTCATCTAATATCAAATAATCGACAATTGGAACCAACTCACTCATTCGAAACCACCAAACCCTTACATTTTGTATAAAGCAATTAGATCATATCCAAGATAATTGAAACATTTCATCACCGAGGCGTCCACTTTCCTAGGTGCACAACATCTTCCAGAGGTCGTCTTTTACGTTTCTGAGAACGACCTGTCACTTCGTTCTCAAAGTCCGGATAACCCATGATCAACACCCCTAAAGCCTCGTGCGTTTCAGGAACTGAAAAGTTCTCTTTAATTCGCTCTTCTCTATCGAACAGTCCGATAAAGCAACTCGCTAGTCCATTTTCAATTGCCAACAACTGAAGCGCCATCGTCGAAAACGCCGCGTCAGTCAACCAGTAAGGCACCTTCCATTCTTTAATACCCTTACCAAGATTTGTATTATTTTTATCCTCTTCTTTGTATCTATTGATGTACAAAGAAGGAACGCCGAGTGGTATAACCAGTACAGGTGCCTTTAATAAACCTGGAAATCCGAACTTTTTTTTATCTTTACCTTTTAAGGAAACATCCCAGAATTCTTTTACTTCATTTTCTTTATGAAGAATCAAAAATTCAACCCCTTGCGAATTGCCAGCTGTTGGTGTCCGTCGAGCCTTATCGACTAAATCAAGGATTAATCCTTCAGGCACGCTGCGTTTAAGGAATGACCTGCAAGCTCTCCTGGTAGTGAGAGTCTCTGATACTGAGTTATTTGGAATATCAGACCAATTTTTCGAGGTCTTCAGCCATTGCCCAGCCATAAGCAATCAAAACATCACCGCGCTTCAAATTCAACGGTTTGAAAAACGCAACTACTTCGGGAGCAAATTTCTCTGGCTTTAGACTGGTGTGGTCTATCACACAAGCTGTTTCTTCAGATCCCTTTGCAACAAACTTGTGTTCATCATAAGAAAGAGATGACATCCCATACCTCTTAACTAGCCTTTTCCCCCATGCTCGATCTTCTCCACTTTCTTTCCCATTTGGCGCTGGTGCAACGCCTGTTAGAGATTTAAATGCTTCAAAACCAGAGGGATCATTCAGTCTCGCTCCCATCACCACATCTTCATCCGGAAAAGCCAACACTGAGCGTCGGAGATGTTCAGTAACGATTGCTTTTAAAACTGTGTCTCTTTTACTCGTTCTAGCTATAGAAGCAAGGCCTATTATCACACTAGGTGTACCACCAATTCTTTCAAGGGTGAAAAATGAGAAGCCTTTCAGACGGCCGTTTTCTCGTGCCGTTGTACACAAAACCCATTCTTCAGTTTGTTTTGATATCAAACCGATTTCGAATTGATTAGGTCCATCCGCACAAACTTCAGTCATTTCTTCCAGCTCGGCATCACCCAGCATGCTGCAATCTTTTGTTTCGACCTCTATAGTCACCGAAACCAAGCCCCCGTTTCCATAATTGTTGTCCAAAAACAAGTAAACCTGCTGAAAAATCTCCGTATCAGCAGGACTTCCATCCTGCCGTATGCGAAGCGGTATCCCAACCCCACACAATTACTTCTTACAACTCTTAGGACTCAAATGAAAGAAACTGAATCAACTCCCAGTAAAATGCGCAGTTCTGCAAGTAGTCCATTGGTCGGATCCACAGAGAAATCATCCGATAGTCTCAGCAATTGACGGTCACCTAAACGAAAAAACACTTTCACGTCTCCTGGATAATCGTTAAGAAGCTTTTTTATATCAGCAATTATTTCCTCATCAACTTTTTCTAGAGGCAGAGAGACTTGAATTGATTGCCCTGCATCACCGTTAGAAATTTCAAAATTCTCCAATTCCGAACAAATTAATTTGGGCGTGTCCTCGCGTGAATCAAGGCGACCCTTCACTAGAAGCAAAGAGTCATCAAGCAATTTATGGCCATGTTCAGTCATAGTTTTTGGAAAAACCATAACTTCTATTGAAGAACTTAAATCTTCTAGATCGAATGTTGCCATCAAATCGCCTCTACGCGTCCAACGTTTAGAAAGGTTCGTAACCACACCCCCAGCTGTAAAAAATGACCCGTCTTCAAACTCG
>DBFL01000077.1 GCA_002294285.1 Candidatus Neomicrothrix sp. UBA881 | reverse complement strand
CCATCTGCGACAAGTAGAGGCCTTTCTTCGTATCTATGGAAACTCGAACAGCCAGCTTCAGCAGTCGCAAATATGTATTACGTGGGAGCAATTAACCGAGTAGGAATCGAACCTTTGGGTGAAAATGACTTCTACGGCACAACTTATTTCGTCGACCCGCGAGGCCAGTTCGTTGGAGATGTTTGTTCAGATCAAGACGAAGAATTAATCATAAGAGATTTAGATTTGGAAATGATCGACGAGGTTCGCAATCAGTGGGCCTTTTACAGGGATCGCAGACCAAGCACCTATGAAGACCTCGTAACCCCTTAATCTAGAGATAAGGAAAAACATGGCTACTAATTCAGAACTATTTAAACGTCATTCTGAGGTTCTTCCCTCTTGGCTGGCTCTTTATTACGACCCACCTATTTCAATGGATTACGGAGAGGGTCGCCATGTTTATGACGTCGAAGGAAATCGATATCTTGATTTTTTTGGCGGAATCCTTACAACAAGTCTTGGTTACGACATTCCTGAAGTAACTGAAGCAATTAATAAACAGTCATCAAAGGTTTTACATTCCTCAACTCTTTATTTGTCTGAGCCAATGATCGAGTTAGCAGAATTGGTGACAGAACTTTCAGGGATCCCAGATGCAAAAGTTTTCTTTACTACTTCTGGGACAGAAGCTAACGATGCAGCCTTGTTGTTGGCAACGTCATATCGTCGATCAAATCAGATACTTGCGCTTAGAAACAGCTACCACGGACGCTCGTTTTCTACCGTAGCTATTACATCGCATAGATCTTGGTCACCAACCAGTTTGAGTGGACTTTCCGTAAATTACGTACACGGTGGATATAGATTGCGAAGTCCGTTTAACGGGTTCGATGATGAAAGCTATACCCAAGCTTGTGTTGATGACCTTGTTCAGGTTTTTGACATGATGACCTCAGGAGATGTGGCGACAATGATTGCCGAACCAATTCAAGGTGTTGGAGGTTTTGCGACTCCTCCTGATGGATTTTTTGGCGCAATGAAAAAAGAGTTAGACAATAGAGGAGTCTTGTTTATTTCCGACGAAGTTCAAACAGGATGGGGTAGAACCGGAGAAAACTTCTGGGGTTATCAAGCTCATGGAATGGTTCCTGACATGATGACTTTTGCAAAAGGAGTCGGAAATGGACTGGCCTTAGGGGGAGTGGTTGCAAGAGCAGAAGTAATGGAAGCAATGCCTGCCAATTCCATTTCTACTTTCGGAGGTAATCCAATTGCATCAGCTGGAGCTTTAGCCACCATCAAATACATGCTTGAACATGACACTCAGAATAACTCTAAAGAAATGGGAAATAGGTTAATAGAAGGAATCAGCAAGGCAGTAGAGGATTCACCTGTTATAGCGGAGATTCGCGGTCGAGGTCTAATGGTCGCTATAGAGACTGTGGTGCCAGATTCCATTGAGCCTAATGCAGATGCTGCTGCTCAGTTAATGGAAGCCGCAAGAGCTTCAGGGCTACTTATCGGCAAGGGGGGACTTTATGGGAATGTTATTCGTATAGCTCCGCCTATGACTGTTACAGCTGAAGAGATTGATGAAGGAATTGCAATCTTGAATGAGGCTATAAAGGGTTTACATTATTAAAGTTGATTATAAGGAGGAGTTATGACGACTCTAATAAAAAATGGAACTGTAGTTACATCAACTGGACGGCATGATGCAGATGTTCTTATTGATGGAGAGAAGATTGCGGCAATTTTGCAACCAGGGACCTCAGCAGCCACAAGTGCTGAAACAGGAGCGGAAAAAGTTATTGACGCAACCGGAAAATATGTTGTACCAGGAGGGATCGATTGCCATACACACATGGAACTTCCCTTCGGAGGTACTTTTGCATCCGATACTTTCGAAATAGGCACAAGAGCTGCAGCTTGGGGTGGAACCACGACAATTATTGACTTCGCAGTTCAGAAATACGAAGAAAATGTCAGAGAGTGTTTAGATTCATGGTTCGCGAAAGCTGAAGGCGAGTGTGCCATTGATTATGCATTTCATATGATCTTAGGTGGCGTAGATGATGCAGCTCTAAAAGAAATGGATGCTTTGGTAGATGAAGGAATAACCAGTTTCAAGTTATTTATGGCATACCCGGGTGTTTTTTATAGCGATGATGGTCAAATTCTAAAAGTTATGCAGAAAGCTTCAGAAAACGGAGCAATGATCTGTATGCATGCAGAAAATGGAATCGCAATTGATGTGATAGCTGAACAAGCCGCATCACGTGGACAAACCGACCCTATTTATCACGGCATTACCAGACCATCGAGACTTGAAGGTGAAGCAACAAATAGAGCTATTCAGTTAGCTCTTGTGGCAGGAGCACCTGTCTACTTTGTTCATCTTTCAGCTAGTGAAGCATTGGAGCGTGTTGCCGCAGCTCGCAATGAAGGACATAACGTTTATGCCGAAACATGCCCCCAATATCTGTATTTAAACTTGGAAGACCATTTAGGAGCTCCAGGTTTTGCAGGGGCCGGCTATGTTTGTTCGCCTCCACTGAGAACTAAGGAACACACACATCATAAAGATCTTTGGAGAGGGCTTAGGACCAATGATCTAGCTGTAGTCTCAACGGACCATTGTCCTTTTTGCATGAAAGAGCAAAAAGAACTAGGGAGTGAAGATTTTAGAGCAATTCCAAATGGCATAGGTGGAGTTGAACACCGCATGGACCTTATATATCAAGGAGTCGTAATGGGGGAATTAAGTTTGGAGCGCTGGGTCGAGACCTGTTCCACAACTCCAGCTCGAATGTTTGGTCTTTATCCACAGAAAGGTGTAATCGCAGCTGGTTCCGATGCAGACATTGTTCTTTACAATCCGAATGCAAAGACACATATTTCAGTCGACACGCATCACATGAGTATGGATTATTCCGCTTATGAGGGTTTTGACATCGACGGTCATGTTGACACAGTAATTTCAAGAGGAAAAGTGCTCATAGAAGACGGTGCCTATCATGGCGCAAAGGGAGATGGACGTTATTTGCGTCGAGGACTTTCTTCATATTTGATTTAAACGTTAATCACACTGAGGTTATCTATGCGCAAAATCACACATTTAATTGATGCAAAAAATTCTGAATCGACTTCAGGAAATGCAGGACCAGTTTTTAACCCTGCTACTGGAGAACAGACAGGAGAAGTGGATCTCGCTTCAATTGAAGAGGTAGATGTAGCAGTCGAATCATCAAGAAAAGCTTTCCAAGAGTGGAGAAATGTTTCTATTGCTCGAAGAGTAAAA
The DNA here is from genome assembly GCA_002294285.1 of Candidatus Neomicrothrix sp. UBA881. GTDB lineage: Bacteria > Actinomycetota > Acidimicrobiia > Acidimicrobiales > MedAcidi-G1 > MedAcidi-G1. Next base: position 25,464 of record DBFL01000077.1, on the reverse strand, counting down.
CTATTGCATGACTTCAGAAATTTGGTTATTCAAAATGAAACTGAAATTGCTTCCAGATTGACTCAGGAGCATGGAAAAGTAGCTGATGACGCCCGGGGGGAAGTAGCTAGAGGAATAGAGAATATAGAGTTTGCTTGTGGATTCGCTGATTCTTTAAAAGGTACATATAGCGAACAGGCTTCTACTGGGGTTGATGTATATACAGTAAGGCAACCTCTTGGCGTTTGTGCAGGAATAACTCCCTTTAATTTTCCAGCAATGGTTCCACTATGGATGATTCCTAATGCGGTTGCATGCGGAAATACATTTGTTTTGAAACCATCTGAGAGAGACCCGTCTGCTCCAAGATTTTTGGTTGAGTTAATTCAGGAGGCCGGATTTCCGCCGGGGGTAGTTAACTTAGTAAATGGAGACAAAATCGCAGTCGATAGGCTTCTAGAGCATCCAGATGTCTCTGCTGTAAGTTTTGTAGGTTCAACACCAATCGCCAAATACGTTTACTCGACAGGCACAGCTCAAGGTAAACGGGTTCAAGCGCTCGGAGGAGCTAAAAATCATATGCTAGTGCTGCCGGATGCAGACCTAGATCTTGCAGCAGATGCTGCAGTTTCGGCTGCTTATGGATCAGCAGGAGAAAGATGCATGGCTATTTCTGTAGTTGTTGCAATTGGAGACATAGCAGATCCACTAGTTGATGCAATCAAACTCAGAATGGAAAAATTAGTTATAGGTCCGGGAGATGATGCAAATTCAGAGATGGGCCCACTAATTACTAAAGAACATCGAGACAAAGTAGCTGGATATGTCGATATCGGAGAAAAAGAAGGTGCGCATTTGATCGTCGACGGACGTGAACAGATTTTCGAAAATGAAGGTTTTTTCATTGGCGTTTCACTCTTAGATCATGTGACGACCGATATGAGTGTTTATAAAGAAGAGATTTTCGGACCTGTTCTTTCCGTTGTGAGAGTAGACAATTACAATCAGGCGGTAGAGATGATTTCAAATAATCCATACGGTAACGGTGCAGCAATTTTTACACGCGATGGGGGCACAGCACGCCAGTTCCAGCAAGATGCTGATGCTGGAATGGTGGGCATAAATGTTCCAATACCAGTTCCAGTTGGATATCACTCCTTTGGAGGATGGAACGATTCTCTTTTTGGCGATACAACCATGTACGGGCCTGAAGGTTTAAATTTCTTCACGCGACCCAAAGTTATTACAAGCCGTTGGCCTGATCCAACAACAAGTCAAGTGGATCTTGGATTTCCTCAGAACAACTAAAATTAACAAGGAGAAATAATGGATTTTGGTGTTGTCCTCCAGACAGACCCACCGGCGTCTAGGGTGATAGACCTCACGGTTAGAGCTGAGAAATTAGGTTTCACACACGGATATACATTTGATAGCCATGTTTTATGGCAAGAACCTTTTGTTATTTATAGTGCAATGCTTGCAGCTACAGAAACAATGAAGGTCGGACCTATGGTTACTAATCCAGGCACTCGCGACTGGACCGTTATCGCCTCTTTATTTGCGACTTTAAACGATATGTATGGAGAGCGAACCGTTTGTGGAATAGGTCGAGGCGATTCGGCAATGAGAGTAATCGGTTATCCACCATGCAATTTGGCAACACTTGAAGAATCAATCAACGTAATAAAAACACTTGCAGAAGGTGGAGAAGTTGCGTATAACGACACAACTCAATCATTTCCCTGGCGAAGCGGAGGAACTTTGCCAGTATGGATGGCAGCATATGGACCAAAGGCTCTAGCTTTATGTGGCAGGGTATGTGACGGGTTTGTTCTTCAATTAGCTGATCCACAAATTGCCGAGTGGACAATTAAGGCGGTCAGGGAATCTGCAGAAGACGCAGGCCGTGACCCTAATGAGATAACAATTTGCGTGGTTGCTCCTGCATACGTGGGAGACAATTTACCCCACCAAAGAGATCAAGTTAGATGGTTTGGCGGGATGGTAGGAAACCATGTGGCGGATTTGGTTAAACGTTATGGATCAGACAGTTCTTTAGTGCCCGAAGCACTGACAGAGTACATAAAAGCTAGAGAGGGTTACGACTATTCTGAACATGGGCGAGCAGGTAATACCCATACAGATTTTGTACCAGATGACATAATTGACAGATTCTGCATTCTAGGTGACGTTGAATCCCATATTGAGAGACTTTCCGAGTTAAAGGCATTGGGTGTCGATCAATTTGCGTTGTATTTGATGCATGATCAGCAAGACGAGACATTAGAACTTTATGGTCAGAGTATTATTCCAGCATTTAATTAGTGAAAATTGATTTGATTTAAAAGATTTAGAGGTGAACGTGACTAAAAGAAAAGCTTTCAGAACAGCTTTTACAGTATTAGTTACGCTTATTTTATTTGTACTTTTATGGGAAGGGTACAAATGGATGGGTCAACAGACTGATGACCATTGGCCAGGTACAGGATTCGGATTACCTGTTTCAACCGACGACTTGACCATGCCTCATTCAGGGGACATTTTTAAAGAACTGACAGATGAAATTCGTGCAGGCAGAGAAACTCTACCCATGACTGTTTATCTTTTGAAGAAAGCAGGGTTCACATTTCTCGAGGCTGCGATTGGTTTTTCTCTAGGAGTGATTGTTGGACTTATGCTTGCGGTTTTCATGTTGAGATGGAGATTTGCAGAAAGAGGCTTCCTTCCTTGGATAAATGTTTCTCAGACTGTTCCGTTGATTGCACTAGCTCCGATAGTTGTGACTTGGGCAAGACTACAGGGATACCCAGATATGGTTGGCATATCTTTAATTGCAACTTATTTGACCTTTTTCCCAGTTGCAGTTAGTGGACTTAGAGGGCTCCAATCACCCGAAAGTAGTGATGTAGAACTTATGCATTCTTATGCGGCATCATGGACATCAACATTGGTGAAACTTAGATTACCCGCCGCAAGACCATTTCTTTTCCCAGCGTTTAAACTGGCTGCTACTTTAAGCGTTGTAGGTGCAATTGTCGGGGAAATTTCAATAGGTACAAAAACAGGCCTAGGGAGAGCAATATTGGACTTTGCTCAAAGATATGCGGTGTGGCCCGAAAGGCTATATAGCTCTGTGATAGCAGCTTCGCTATTGGGACTTTTTGTTTTCGGGCTTGTTAACGCCGCAGAATGGTTAGTAATTAAAAGAGGCAGAGAGGTCGCTAAGTGAAAAAAAACAACGAAACCTTAGATGAAGCCGTTTCCATAAGATCAGCAGACAAGGTTTTTAATCCAGATAGTGATGACGAAGTTCAAGCTTTGTCAGGAATTAATTTGGATATTGCATCTGGTGACTTCATCTCACTAATCGGTCCTTCAGGTTGTGGTAAGTCAACCCTCTTGAGACTGGTCGCAGACTTGTTATCACCAACAGCAGGTGAAGTCAGAGTTTTTGGAAAGACAGCAAATCAAGCAAGACTTGATCAAGATTATGGAATGGTATTCCAACATGCCGGCCTTTTTGATTGGAGAAAAGTTTCGGCAAATATTGAGTTGCCTTTAGAGCTTAAAGGATGGTCCAAATCTGAACGTAAAGTCCGTTCTAAAGAAATGCTGGAACTAGTTAGATTAGAAGAGTTTGGAGATCATTACCCAAGACAGTTATCGGGAGGTATGCAACAACGAGTTTCTATAGCTAGAGCTTTATCTTTCGAACCTCGCTTATTGCTAATGGATGAACCCTTCGGAGCCTTAGATGAAATGACTCGAGAACATATGCAGGTTGAGTTGTTGCGGATATGGCGTGAAACAGGAACTACCGTGGTGTTCGTTACTCATTCGATACCTGAGGCCGCTTTTCTTTCATCAAGAGTAGTTGTGCTTTCTCCAAGGCCAGGAAAAATTCATTCTGAGATTGAAGTCAATTTAGGCGATCGCAATGATGCGACAAGAGAAGATCCTCAATTTTTTCAAGCAACGACAGAAGTCCGTGAAGCTCTTCGGGCTGTAGAGGCTAGTGAATGAGAAGCAGTAAGTTTGTTTCGATTTTGCCTCCAGTCATAGTTGGTATCACCGGTTTGGCCATATGGGAAGGAGCAGTAAATGTTTTTGATATCAAAGAGTTTTTGCTGCCTAAGCCATCGTCAATTTGGGCACGATTATTTGATGAATGGGGAGAATTAAGACACGCAACTTGGGAAACTGGAAAAATTGCAATAAGTGGACTGTTAATTGGAATTTTTCTAGGTGTCTTACTGGCTTTAATCACTAATAGATTTAAAGTTTTGAGTGATGGGTTAACTCCTTTAGCAATTGCTGTAAATGCAACGCCTATTGTTGCACTCGCACCTATTTTCAATGCTTGGTTTGGAATTACTGGAACTTTTAGTAATCAGGCCGTGGTTATAGCAGTTGTTTTTTTCCCTGTGTTTATTAATACAGCAAAAGGACTTACAGAAGTTCATCCTAATGAAATTGAATTAATGCAGTCTTACGCATCAGGAGAGTGGACTATTTTGCGAGAAGTACGAATACCCAACGCATTACCATTTTTTGCAAATTCTCTACGTTTGGCTGCCCCTCTATCAGTAATTGCGGCAATTGTCGCAGAATATTTTGGTGGACCTCAAGACCGTATTGGCAATGTCATCACTTCTAGTGCAGGATTTGCTAAATATGATGTAGCATGGGCCGCCATAGCAATGGCATCCGGTTTGGGGCTATTGTTGTTTGGTAGTGCTCTTGTTGCAGAGAGATTAAGTATGCCCTGGCGAATTTCAGGGGATTTAGAAAAATAATAACCCGGGAGGGGGATAAAAATAGAATGAAAAAACGTTTGACTAGAGGAGTGGTTGCGGCTGTAGCGGCAGTATCACTTCTCGCAACAGCATGTGGCTCTGATGAAGCTGCTGTGGGTTCAGGTGATTGTGACTCGGTGGACTCAGTCAGCCTTCAACTCCAGTGGGTTACACAAGCTCAATTTGCAGGTTATTTCGCTGCGGTGGACAGAGGTATTTACAATGACTACTGCTTGGATGTAACCATTCTCGAAGGTGGCGTAGACATTGTTCCACAACAACAGTTGGCATCCGGAGCAGTAGACTTTGCTATTTCATGGGTTCCTAAAGCCCTTGTTTCAAGAGAACAGGGAGCTGATATTGTCAATGTGGCTCAGGTATTCCAGAGATCTGGAACGCTTCAGGTTTCATGGGCTGATGCAGGTATTGGAAGCGACCCGGCAAATCTTCGTGGTAAAAAAGTTGGAAACTGGGGTTGGGGCAACGAATTCGAACTTGTTGCAGGCCTTAGAGACGCTGGTGTAGAAGATGGCTCATATGAAATGGTAGGTCAAAGTTTTGACATGATGGCCTTGTTGAATAGAGAAATTGATGCAGCTCAAGCAATGATTTACAACGAGTATGCTCAGGTTCTTGAGGCAAAGAACCCGGCAACGGGACGTTTGTATGAAGCATCCGATCTTGCAATTATTGATTGGAATGATGTTGGTACCGCAATGCTCCAAGATGCAATCTGGGCTAGCGGAGAACGTCTAGCTTCTGACCCTAATTATGAGGACATAACCACACGATTTGTAGCCGGATCTCTTGAAGGTTGGGCACACTGCCGTGATAATGCGGGTGATTGTGTAGATGCTGTTTTGGATAACGGATCAGCATTGGGTGAGTCACACCAAGAGTGGCAGATGAACGAAATCAATAACTTGATTTGGCCATCTCCAGATGGTGCCGGAATGATTAGTTCCGATGCCTGGTCACAGACAGTAGAAGTTGCCACTACTTCAGGAGACCTACAGGCAGCTCCTGATTCAGGCGCTTACACAAATGAATACGTCGAAGCTGCACTAGACATTTTGAGCGGTAAGGGTGTACAGACTTTCGGCAGCGGTTGGCAACCAAAGAAAGTTACTCTTAGAGAAGGTGGCGAATAGAACAAATTCGCAACTAATTTTCTAAAAACAGCCCGGTCGGAAACGACCGGGCTGTTTTTCTTTTTAGATTTACTTGAGTTTTAGTTAAAAAGGTTTTCGAGAGTTGCTGCAACTCCATCTTCGTCATTAGAAGGTGCAATAAAGTCGGCTGCGTCTTTTACTGAACTTTCAGCATTTTCCATCGCGTAACTGCAACCAGCCCATTTCAGCATTTCAATATCGTTTTGCTCATCACCAAAAGCCCAAGTATCTTCCGCCCTGATATTTAGCCTCATGGTGAGTTTTGTTAGTGCAGTTGCTTTATTTACTTTAGGAGGTCCCAGCTCGAGAAAAGTCAAACCTGAAGAGGCAATGTCAACTTTTGCATTAACGGTGTTTTTTATGTGAATCATAAAGTCTGGAAGATCAAATTTTTCATGCCAGGTGAGGATCTTTCGAACAGGTCTAGGATCAAGTTCTAAAACATTATCTATCGGAGGACCGAGAGGAACTCCCGGTGGTAATCGTTCGGCAAAACCTTTTTCTGCTTTGACACCGCGCGTGAACTCGTATGCAAAGCAAATACCGGGGATCTCTTTTCTTAAGTGTTCCACAAGGCTAGTAGGCAGGTCTTGCGGTAGATATATATCTTCTAATACCCTTTCGCTAGGCAACTCCACTGTCATTGCCCCATTAGAGCAAACAACGAAATCAACTCCGCCTAATTTCTCGACAGAGTCAAAAGCAACCAGCCAAGGTCTTCCGGTAGCTATAACAATTTTTGAATCTGCTTTTCTAGCTTTCTCAATTGATTCGCAGGTTCTGTGGGAAATTGATCCATCAGATCTTGCCAGTGTGCCATCTACATCGATGGCTATTAGTTGTGGCAGTTTAGAATTGCTGCTCACTTGGGTAGTTGATCTCTATAAGTCGCAAGATCAAAATAATCGCGCCAAAGTGTAATCTTTTCATCAATTACTTCCCAAACGCCGCAAACTGGAATTTCAATCCAATTACCACCCATTTCAAATCTGTCCAAACGCTCATTGAAAACTAAATTTCCACTGCTTGATGAGCGATGCACAGGCCAGTCAACACTTGAACAATTTTCTATCATTGGTCCTAGAAACTCTCTAACATTTTCCGATCCGAACATTTTCCCCATAGGAACGTTGTCGTACTCGCAGTCGTCTGCAAGAAGAGAAATAGCTGAATCGATATCTTTCCTTTCAAGAGCTGAAATGAATTCTTCTACAATTTCTAAAGGTGTCAATTTGTTCTCCTATTTGATTAATTGTCAGTTGATTTTTCATCTTGGTACTGGACTGTTCTATGAGTCCTTCCACCAGAAACAAGAATATTTTGCCCAGTAATCCAAGAGGAGGCATCTGATGATAAAAAAACTACTGCAGTGGCGATGTCCTCAGGTGTACCCAATCGCCCTAGAGGAATAGATGCTGCTATTTCTCTTGCTTTTTCTTCGTTTACATCGACCATTTCTTGGTAAGCCTCAGTAATTACCGGCCCTGGTGAAACAGCGTTAACACGGATATTTTTCTCTGCTAGCTCTAAAGCTAGTGTCTCCGTCATGTTGAGCATTCCAGCTTTTGCTGCAGCATAAGGCCCAGTAAAAGCGGACCCTCTCATCCCAGCACCGGAAGAAATATTTATTATGCATCCACCTTGGGGCATCCTATTAGCTGCCGCTTTTGCCCCTTGAAATGCAGTTGTAAGATTTAAGTCAAGTTGACTTGAGAATATTTCATCGGGGGTATCAAGTAGTGTTCGATTTCTTTTCTCATCAGTGCCTCCCACATTATTAACCCAGATATCTAAGGTTCCGAAAGCCTCTATACAGGCATCTCCAATACTTTCAGACCCTATTTCCCTAATATCGCCAACTACTTCGATAGCCTTACTTCCTAGATCACGGACCATCTGAGCCGTTTCTTTTACATCTTTTTCACGTCTAGCATTAATCACCAGACTTGCTCCGACGTCAGCTAAAGCGACAGCTATACCACGTCCAATTCCTTGTCCGGAACCTGTCACTACTGCGGCTTTATTTTCTAGTTGAAATTTTTTTAGTGTGTTCACGACAGAGAGGTTACGCTCAAGTCCTATGGATACAGCAAAGCAGAGACTAGAAAATAAAGTAAGTGTTGTAATTGGGGGTAGTACAGGCTTCGGTAAAGCTACAGTAGAGCTTTTTGCAGAGCATGGAGCCAAAGTCATAGTAGTGGGTCGGCGTGCGGATCTAGCTCAACAAGTTGGTCAAGAATTTGGCGGAAAAGGTTTTGGTTGCGACGTTGTTGAAGACGACCAAGTAAAAAATCTAGTGGATTCCATTTTAGAAACAGAAGGCTCTATTGATGTTGTGGTCAATTATGCCGGATATCAAGAATCAAGAAGGATTCGGGAATTAACTCCTGAGCATGTTCGACCCATGGTAGAGGTTCAGCTGATAGGCGCCATGCAAGTCATACAGCATTTTGGAAATGCCATGGCCTCCAGTGGTGGGGGATCAATAATTTCCACTTCTTCTCTAACTGCTCATAATCCGTCCACAGGTCATCCTGTTTATGCAGCTTGTAAACGAGGACTTGAGTACTTAACTGAAATTGCCGCTTTGGATTACGGACCTGATGGGGTGAGAGTCAATTGTATTGCCGCCCATTTGATTGAAACTCCGATGACAGAAGGAATTTTTCAAAATAAATTGGTTATAGAAGCAGCACGTCTGCAGACCCCATTGGGAAGAATGGGCAGCGTTGATGACATAGCAAACACTGCTCTTTTTTTGGCTTCACAAGAATCTTCTTATATTTCCGGTCAAACGATAGCTGTGGACGGTGCGGCCTCGACGCAAAAACTTCCTTCTGCTTTTGACATCGAATACCTAGCTTCTGCCAGACCAGAATTATTGGAGTAGGTGTCAGATTCTTTTAAGTCCACCTGATATTTAGTTTCGTAAATCCTCTAAGGATAAAAGGTGGAGTCGTTGGGGGTTCTTCTAAGACCTCAATTGTTGTGAGCGACTCAACAATTTTTTCCAATGCTAAACAAGCTTCTAATCTTGCAAGAGGAGCACCGATGCAGTAGTGGACCCCCCATCCAAAAGCCAAGTGCTGTCGTGCAAGTTTGGGGTCACGATCAAATCTAATCGAATCTGGATCTTCCCAAATCGCTGGATCTCGATTTGCAGAGGCAAACATGGCTTGAAGCTTTGTTCTTGCAGGGATTGTTGTGTCTAGGACGGGGCAGGTTTCTGAATTAGTTCTGAACAAACCTTGGACTGGAGAGTCGAATCTAAGGAATTCTTCAACAGCTAGTTCAATTAAATTCCGATTACTTTTAAGCTCATTGAGTAATTCAGGTTCTGCTGAAAGCCTGTAAATCATTAGTGCTAAAAGACTCGCTGTAGTTTCATGTCCGGCAACAAGAAGCTGATGACCTAGTTGCTGTATTTCTCTTCTAGAGAGCTGCCCATTTGAAAAGGCGATGGTCATTGTAGAAATAGCATCGTCAGGTAGTTGCTCACCTTTTTCCATTAACATGAGTCTTTCCTCGACAAGTTCGTCGATATATGACCAGAGTTCAAGGTTGGCTTTGTCCACCAGCTCAAGATCGCCACCCCCGAGACCAGCAACAATGTCATCAGCCCATTTGTGGAATTTTTCTCTATCCTTGGGGTCGACTCCAAGAATTTCAGCTATGGCGAATGCAGGAAAAGGAAAAGCAAAAAGATCAACAAAATCACCATTACCTGGTTTTTCAAAAACTTTCCAAAGGTCATCTCTAATCTTTTTGAGTCTGTTTTCCAGTGAGCGCATCTTTGAAGGAAGAAATATCTCCCTAAGAACTTTTCGTTGTCGGGCATGATCAGGATCATCAGCTGACCCCAAAACACCGCCCTTTTGGTAGAAAACGCCGGGGCCATCAGCGTTGCCCCATAGTTTTGGGGATTTTAAAATTTCAATTACATCATCGTGTCTACTAACCACATAAAAAGGTGGATCGAAATTTTCCTCGCGGTGAAGAGGACATTCTTCACGAAGAACACGATGTCCATCAGATGGTTCAAGATCGTTAGCTCTTTCTAAGTGTGAATATGCCATAGCTTTATTTTTATTTCTTTGGCTCCCGGCTCCAATTGATGTCAAAGTCTTGTGCCACATCTAAGACAGTTAAAGAGCGCCCCATCCCAACACAAAACCCTATTGTGATAGTTAGTTCTAAAATTTCTTCATCACTGAAATGTTCTTTTAATCGAATAAAAAACTCGTCGTTAATAGCTTTGTGATCAAGAGCAAAACACTCCGCATATTCGATTGCTAGTTTTTCACGAGTTGTAAAAGATTGGTTTTCTTCATATAAGTGAACTGAATGATAGTGTTCCTCATCAAATCCTTGCTCCATCGCCGATGCAGCTCTTGTATTAAGTCATATATCGCACGCATTGAGTTGAGCGATTCTCATACGAGCGGCTTCACGTTCACGAATGGGTAGACCACTTTTTTCATAAACTGCTTTGCTTAAAGCATGTATCCCTTCTCCCATATGAGGTGCTATTGACCAGACTCTGCTCATTTCGTTTCCTTCACCATCAGGAATTTCTATACGCGCCATATGGAGTATCTCCTTCATTTGTTGATAGTTTTCCATCTACTTGTTAAAAACAACTGAGATTAAAAATAGCAGAGATAAAGGAAGTTGAAAATGGAGAGCTGGATAACTGATAGCCCATTCAATGAAAGATTCCGATATTACACGCGTGGGAATGCGGATGAAGTAGGGCCAGATCCGTGGAGCCCACTTGGTTGGACTATGGCTTGGGAAAAGGGCTGCTGTCCTGGAGTGGCAGGAGGTTATGTGGAGTATGGAGTTTTTGACTTGGAAGAGTTTCCACATGAAACACGTAGCGTTTTTGGACTTTGGGGAGGCTACTTCTACAATTGTCTCTCGATGACCTGGGTTTTTGGGGTCCGAATGCCTGGCGCCACTCCAGAAGCTATAAATCAAGCGTATTTCGGCGACCGTCCGGGGGTACCTGAATACGAAGAACATCCGGATGATATTAAAGAAGAAGCTGAAGCATTAGTTAATGAGAGCATGGCCTGGGTGATGAGTACTGAGGATTATCCAATGATGGAAGAACGGTCTGAAACTGCCCGTCAAGCTGTAAAAAATCGTCCTGATCACAGCAAGTCATCAAATGAAGAGCTAGTTGAATATGCACGTGAAATGGTGGAATTGCTCGAATATGTATGGGTTCCTTCTTGCGTAGCAGCACTAGCCTGTTCGCTTGGTCCTGGTGCAGTTCAGGCTATTTGTGATGGAATCGGACGTTCAGAAGACGCTGTGAAATTAATGTCTGCAGTCGGAGATGTTGAATCAGCTGGTGCCTCATTTCGTATGTGGGATTTGAGTAGAGTGATCCGTGACTCAGAAGAACTTTCTGGTATTTTCGATGGAAATAATGATGAGATCTTAGAAAAGATAAGAGAATCAGATTCAGATGATGCCCGAGCTTTCTTGGATTTGTGGGACGAATTAATTGAAGAATGTGGTCACCGTGGGCCTAATGAATGGGATATGAGATCACACTCATGGACAACAAAGCCTGAATTACCAATCGGCATGTTAGAGAGACTGCGTCTTCAAGAAGATGATAAATCGCCCCACCTAGCTTCCGTTAAGTCAGCCGAAACACGAGAGAAACTAACTGCAGAAGTCTTAGATCTTGTCAAAGATGATGAAGAGACACATGGAACTCTATCTGCAGCAATTAAATCGGCCGCTCTTTTCTTTGGTATGCGGGAAATGGGAAAAAATGCCGCCATCCGCTCAATCCATGAAGCGAAATTAGCAATGATGGAACTAGGTAAAAGGATGGTTGAACAAGGAGCGATTGATGACCTCCAACAGCTATTCATGTTGACTGAATCAGAGCTCGACAGTTTCGTTGCCGACCCCATGTCAATGAGAGACACAATTTTAGAAAGGGACAAAGACTTTTCTTATTTGCACGAGGTTGAGCCGCCTTACATCGTTGACGGGAAAGTCGGTATACCTCCAATTTCTGAATGGCCGAAGAGAGGGTCAAAAAAATCTGGTCCAGCTAAAACGGGCGAAGTTCTTCAAGGCAGTGGAGGGGCGCCAGGTGTGGCAACTGGTACAGCAAGAGTAATCCTTGATCCTAGTGATGCTTCATCTCTTGAACCTGGTGATGTCATGATTGCTCCTACAACTGACCCTTCTTGGACTCCTTTGTTTATGACAGCTTCAGCCGTGGTGGTAAATGTTGGAGCAGTTGCAAGTCATGCAGCGATAGTCAGCAGAGAACTAGGGATACCCTGTGCGGTTTCAGTTGTAGATGCAACTGATCGGATAACAGATGGTTGCACTATCACAGTAGATGGATCAACAGGAACCGTAACAATAGAGTCATAGCTCGAAATTAATCTGTGAAGTAGCCTCCGTCCGGATGCAGGATTTCACCTGTCATATATGACGACTCATCCGAAGCAAGGAAAAGAGCAGTATTTGCTATTTCCACAGGGAGACCTCTTCGACCCATTGGAACGCTTTTAAACACCTCTTCAACTCTTTCAGGAGGACTGATTTCAAAAATTGTAGTCATGTGTGTTTCAATGAACCCTGGTCCAATTGCATTGACTCGAATTTTGGCTGGGGCAAGTTCACGCGCAGCTTTTTTGGTGAGCATCCAAACTCCAGCTTTTGAAACAACATAAGGAGTTGGACCAGCGTCTGGATGTTTAGAAGCAATCGATGCGAGAGTAATTATTGAACCACCTTTTCCTTGGTCGATCATCACTGATGCGGCAGCCTGTAAAGCGAAATAGGTTCCTGTCAAATTAACATCAATAACTTTTTGCCATTCTTCAAGACTGCCTTCGATAAATCCTTGAGCAGGATTTTCAATTTCTTGAGCTCTTTTTATTGCCATCTTTACTTCAGCTTCTCGGTCACCTGACAGGTAATCCTGGTGTGTTATTCCAGCTGCGGTAACAAGAACATCAATTGAACCAAATTCTGTTACCGCGATGTTAATCATTTCTTCATTTTCAAGACGATTAACAGCATCAAGGGGTGCATAAACTGCTTTTCCTCCAGCTTCCTTCAACATTTGCACAGTCTCTAATCCTACTTCTTCAAGCATGTCTGCAATGACGATTCCTTTTGCCCCTTCTTGCACAAAACGTAAAGCTGTGGCTTTTCCCAGACCGTTGGCACCACCAGTGATTACAGCTACTTTCCCATTCATTCTTGACATAACTAAACCTTACATCGCCTTCAAGTCGACTTCTGAATTTAGATTGCGTAGCCTATAGTCATGACTATTGAAGAAACCGAACATGAAGAAAAGCCTGCCTTACCAGAGCACAAATGCCCTGTAACAACAAGTTTTATGGATCATAGGGTCCAGAGTGAGCCTTGGGAATTTATTTCAGAATTACATGAGAAATGTCCAGTTCATAAGGTGCCGGAAACAGGGGTTTGGCTGATGGTTAATTATGAGGCTTCAAAAAAGGCTTTGTTGACACCTGAGATTTTCTCCAGCACTGTTCGGGCAGCTGCAGGTCATCAGGCAGAAAAACTTCGACTTCATCAAGAAATTTTAAGCAAGGAAGGATGGGGGCATGTTTTAACTTTGCAACGCACCGACCCACCTGTACACACCCATTATCGAAAGCTAATAAATCGTGTTTTTACTCCAAGAAGGGTTGCGGCCATGGCACCGAATATAGATGCCGTGACAAATTCTCTTATTGACGAATTTGAAGAATCAGGTGAATGCGAATTTGTAAGTGAGTTTGCTATGCCCTTACCAGGAATAATTATTACTGAGCAACTAGGACTTGATAGGAGTCAGATTTACACGTTTAAAAAGTGGGCAGATGCAATGCTTGCACCCTCAATGCGTTTATTGACAGACGAAGAAGTTAGAGAGGTAGCGGAAATAGAGTTAGAAGCTCAGAGACATTTTGCGCAAGAATTCGAAAAGAGACGAGAAAGTCCATCAGATGATTTGATTTCAGCATTAGTTCATTCTCATGAAGAGGGTGAAGAACCGCTTACAACTGCGGAGTTACAAAATTTGATGCATCAGCTAATAACTGGAGGTTTTGAAACAACCACCAGCGCACTGGCACATGGGATTTGGTTGTTGATCGAATATCCAGAGACACAAAAAATGCTTAGAAGTAATCCTGAACTTATAGACAATTTTATTGAAGAAGCTTTGAGATTCTGGAGTCCTGTTCAAGGTTTAGCTCGAATGACCACTGAAGATACAGAAGTTAGTGGCACAACAATTCCCGCTGGATCTATGGTTTCAGTTCGGTATGGCGCAGCGAATCGTGATCCAGAACAGTTTGAAGATCCAGAAAAATTCGATATCACACGAAACGATAACGGTGGCCATTTAGCTTTCGGATTCGGTGCACATTTTTGCCCTGGTGCTTCTCTTGCCCGTCAAGAATTAAAAAGCGCATTTACTGCTTTGCTTGAACGTAGTGAATGGTTTGATTTTGCTAAACCATTACAAGATCCTGCTCACGAACCGAGTTTTTTTCTACTTCCTTTGGAAGAGATGCACATAAAAATCAGATAGAGAAAACCTAATTAGTTGCAAAGTTGTGAAAAAGTTTCACGAATATCACTAATGAGAAGCGAGGGTTGTTCTGCTCCACCAAAATTCCACCTTCTCTTATTATTGTTTTCATAAGACTTTAATTCGATATGAGCCGAGTCTTTAAGCAAACACTGAGCGTGTTATCCATTCAGCCACCAGTGCTGGTTTCTCTTCTCCCTCGATTTCAACGGTGATGGTTCTAGTTATGTTTACAGCAGTAGGCTCCTTCAATTCCACTGAAAAAATTTTGCTTTGAGCACGTATACGTGCACCAGCTAATACAGGATTAATGAAACGAATTTTTTCGAAACCATAGTTGATACCCATCAACTGGCCTTCCAACTTTGGAATTGAAACAGGGAGGCTTGTTGTCAGATGAACAAGAAGAGAAAGTGAAAGAAAGCCGTGAGCTATTGTTCCGCCAAAAGGGGTTTCAGCTAAAGCTCTTTCAGGGTCAACATGAATAAATTGATGATCAATTGTTGCGTCGGCAAAATCATTAATACGATTTTGATCAACTTCAAACCAATCTCCATGGCCTTGATCCGATCCCTCTAGTCCCTTGAGGTATTCAAAAGCATTTTGCAAGTTTGAAGACATCACATCCTCCTATTTAGATTTAAAATAATTGTGAGTTTCTATCATGCCCGATCTAGACACCTAGCTGCTACTAATGCGATTATTAGGTATGGATGCATATAAAGCAGTTGTAGAAAAACGAGATAAAAGAGAGTTTGATAGTCGTCCTATACCTGAAGAAATCTTAGTGAAGATAATGCAAGCAACAAGAATGGCGGGTAGTGGAAAAAATCGACAAACGGGTCGTGTCGTGGTTGTAACGAATCAAGAGGGCAGAGAATCTGTCGCAGCTAGTGGAGATTTTGGAGATTGGATAAATCAAGCTTCAGTTGCGCTTGTTTTTGCAATCCATTCCGACGGCGGTCTAAGGCCTGACTTTGACATTGGGAGAATGGCACAAAATGCAATGATCGTTGCTAACTCTGAGGGTTTGTATAGCTGCCCCATGACCGTTTATCGACAGCAAGAACTTAAAACTGCTCTTGGTATTCCTGATGAGTATGACGTACCAATGGTAGTAGGTATGGGATTTCCTGCAGGAGGATCTAAAAAGTCAAAGTCTCACCCACGGATACCACTAGAAGACATGGTTTATAGAGAGACTTGGCAGGATGGGTTAGTTTAAAAAGCTTCAACAAATTTTGTGAAGTTATTTATTTAACCGTAGATAAAATTAAAGAGATTTTTGAAGGGGGGTGTAAATGTGAGTAAACAGCGTTTAATTGATTTCGGACGAAGAGGTCTTGAGCACTTTCAAAATGGAACACAGGACCGTGTAGATCAGATTTTTCAAGTTCCAGCTGATAATTATACAAGTGCTGAGAAATGGGAATTAGAAATGAAAAACGTTTTTCGTCGCCTACCTTTAGTTCTTAGCTGTTCATCCGAACTAAGCAATCCAGGTTCTTACCACTCACTGGAAGTTTTAGGAGTTCCAGTTTTAGTGACACGAGGAGAAGACGGTGTCATAAGAGCTTTCCTTAATTCCTGTACACATAGGGGAGCCATAGTTGTTCCAGAGGGAACAGGAACTTCTAGACGTCATGCGTGTCCCTATCATGCATGGACTTACAACTCCCAGGGTGATTTAGTTGGTGTTTATGAAGAAGAACATTTCGGTCAGATTGATTACCAGTGCAATGGTTTAGTGGAACTTCCATGCGACGAAAGAGCTGGACTTATATGGGTGACACTAAGTACAAACCCAGTGATCGATATAGATACCTTCCTATGCGGTTATGGGGAAATGTTGGAATATCTCGGACTTGCTGACTGCCATGTGGTGGGAAGACAAGTAATTGAAGGACCTAATTGGAAAGTTGCATATGACGGATATTTAGATCTCTACCATCTTCCTGTCTTGCATAGAAATACATTTGGACCAGAAGGAGGTGGACATGCTGTCTATGACTCATGGGGACCGCATCAGAGGGCAACAAGACCCGATGTTTATTTCTCAAAACTTGAAGGAAGGGATGAAAATGATTGGCTTATCTCTGAGCTAGTAGGTGGTGTGTGGACTATTTTCCCTCACGTGTCTATTGCAGGTTTTGATGCAAATGGAAAGATCTACATGCTGTCGCAGTTATTCCCAGGGTCAACCCCAGAAAGTTCTAAAACGATTCAAACTTTTTTACATACTCAACCACCAGATGACCAACAAGCAGATGAAGTTAAAAAACAAATGGATTTTTTACGTGTAGTAGTTGAAGATGAAGACTACTTCACAGGTCTTCGTTTACAAAGGGCTTTAAATACTGGAATGAAAGAGTTTGTAAATTTTGGCCTTAACGAGGGTGGTGGTCAGAGATTTCATCAATTCTTAGAAAAGATGTTAAATACAACTGATGATGAGGTTCCCACTTTCTTTAAGGAGTCTTCGGATAAGTAGTATCAACACATACAAGTAAATTAGGGGGATATGAGATGGCAGGACCTTTAGAAGGAATTCGCGTTGTAGATCTTACACAAGTCGTTTCTGGTCCTTTAGCAACAATGTTGCTTGCGGATCAAGGAGCTGAAGTGGTAAAAGTAGAACCACTCGGAATTGGGGGCGATGTAACGAGGTTGCCCTCATTTGCAAAAGCTGGAATTTCAGCTCTTTTTGTAAACAATAATCGCGGTAAACGATCTTTAGCGGTTGACCTAACAAAAGAAGAAGGCAAGCAGATTGTGATTGATTTAGTCGAGCAAGCTGACGTATTCATCCAGAACTTTCGTCCAGGTGCCATTGAACGTTTAGGTTTAAGTTACGACGAGTTGAAAGCAGTAAACCCAAAGCTTATTTATTGTTCGATAAGTGGCTTTGGCCCAGATGGACCCTATTCAGACAGACCAGTTCTAGACCCAGTCATACAAGGTTTGACCGGCATGGTTAGCCGTCAGCTAAATCCACAAATCCCATTTCCAGACCTAGTAAGAAATCTTGTCGCAGATAAAAGCACTGCCTTTACATCAGCACAAGCAATAACGGCAGCCCTTTTCTCCCGTGAAAGAACTGGACAAGGTCAGTTCTTGCAAATTCCTATGCTCGATTCCTGTTTGTACTTTTTCTGGGTCGACGGGATGATGGATTTGACAATGCTCGACGAGGATGTAAGTCCAGGAATTACACTTGCAAAGGTTTATAACATCACTAATACTTCGGATGGTCAGCTAATTTATTTCGCTGCAAATGACAAGCAAAGGTTTGGGCTTTTGCGTGCGTTAGGAAGAGACGAGCTTTGTGAAGATGAAAGATTCAGTAGTTTGGCAGCAATTTCTAATCCAGAAAATTTTGCCGCTTTAGGAGAAATCGTTGCAAAAGAGTTTGAGAAAGTAACCAATGATGAAATCATTCCAAAACTAATCGAACATCAAGTACCATGTGGACCTATTTTGGCAGGCGAAGAGACTTTAGAGGATCCTCAAGTTCTTCATAATGAAGTTTTGAAAATTTGGGAACATCCCGAAGCTGGAAAAATTAGGCAACCTGTACCGGCAGCTAGATTTTCAGACACACCAGCAGAAATGCGTGAGTCTGCAGCATTGTTGGGTCAACACAATGATGAAATCTTAGGCGAGTTGAATCGAGACAAGGAAACGATCGAAAGACTTCGGGCGGAAGAAATTATTCTTTAAAGCGAAAGTTAGGGAGACTTTTCAGCGAGTTTAACTTCGACAGGTATTGCGCTAGAGACAACCATTCCATTTATCGGATCGATTGCTTCTCTGGCCGAAGTCAAACGGCTTGTAGGTGTTCCTATATCTCTGACTTTCTCATCGGTTAGAGAAGTGCCACCCCAAGAGTGAGCCATTGAAACTATCCCACGTCTAAGTGTTTTATCTGCTTTAGCGACGCCTGTGATTGTCGATCTAGGGGAACTGATATCAATTAAATCCTCATTATTGATTTTTAAATCTCCCATGTCTTGAGGATTCATGTACGCGTAGTTTGTTGTCGATCGTGCGGCGATTTGGGGTAGTTCGGTTCCTAAAGAGTTCAGTACGTCTTTAAGGCGGCGGCTAGTTAGGCGGAAAGTGTGGACCGAGGAGTCAAACCCTGGCCATAACTCTGCTCCTGTAGATTCGATATAAACATCATCAAGTTCTTCTCCGATTCCATCCGGCATAAGATTGAATTTCGTTACACAATCCGATTCTGCGGGTTGGACTACATATTCTTTACCGGTGTGGATAACTCCTCGGCTCTCTCTTATTTGATCGAGAGGCATTCTTGAATCTGAATAAACGAGATCAATTACTTCGTCGTCAGTAGGCTTTTGTTCAAGCGGCATCTCTCCACCAGGTAGGGAAATTGGTGTATTCATTCGTCTAGAAACTTCCCAAAAGAATTCCCATTCCGCAATCAACTCGGATCCAGCTTCTACAACAGCATCAGTGTAATTCGTGTAAGGAGCTGCAAACCAACGATCCATCAGGTGCGGTACGTCAGCTCTTTCCAGAGCCAATCTTGGGGCAAATACATAGTCAGCTAATTCTGCAGTAGCTGTCATTCTGTGGTCCAAAACAACTAATAGATCCAAGTCTTTAAGTGCTTTTATTGTTAGTTCATGATCAGGGAAAGCAACAACTGGATTTCCTCCACTGACTATAAGAGCGCGTACTTGACCTTCTCCTGGTTCAAGGATTTCATCGGCCAAAACTGAACAAGGCATTTGACCTCTGTAGCCACGAAGGTTTCTGAATCTAGAAGCAGGTCCAGGTGTTGGGTCTTTTGGAGGGATTACTTGGGCCCGTCTTGGAGATTCGGGATAGAGGAAGTTGCCACTTTCCACCAAATCACCCTCACGGTTGTAGCGTCCGCAAATCACATTTAGGCAGATAATTAGATGTTCTGTGAGTCCTGAATGGGGAGCCATGCTTGGACCTGTTCCTGTACCTGCGCCTCCCTTTTTGCCATTAGCGAACAATAGAGCAGCGGCAATTATTTCATCTTGATCAACATCGCAACGTTTCGCAACATATTCAGGGGTGAATCTTGCGACTGAGTTAATCAAACTGTTAAGGGTGGAAAGGTCAACCCATTTATCGCAAAAATCATGGTCATAGATAGATTTTTCGAAAATTACATTCAAAAGTCCTGCTAAAAGTGTCGGGTCTTCACCAGGAATAGGTTGCAAGTGAATATCAGCAGAAGAGGCAAGCTCAGTTTCTCTAGGATCAATAACAATGAGTTTCAATCCTCTCTTCTTTGCTTCTCTCATTTTTGTAAATGGATCAGTTCCTTGAAGACCGCCCAGTGGGCTGTAACTAGAAACCATTGGATTGTTACCAACAGCAAGAAAAACATCTGAATCGCGAAAGTTGTGTATACCTGCGCCCCAAGCGCCGGTTCTCATAGGGGCAGTAGTTTTAGCAGGTTGATCGATTGTGACTGACGTGTAGAGCTGATGTGACCCGATTCCCTTATGCCAAGCCTCAGCAGTAGCTAGTGCGCAAGAACTCTGATATCCGCCTGTGCCTGTATAACTTGCAATAGAACTCGCGCCATATTTTTCAATGATTTCTTCAAGTATCTTTGCTACTTCATCAAATCCTTCATCCCTTGCAATTTCCTCGAAGTGGCCATCATTAGCTTTTCTAAGGTGGAAGAGTAAGCGTTCTTGAGAGTTGATTTGATCAGGAATTTGTCTTCCTTTTATACATGTGTAGCCCTTGAAAAGAGGGTCCTCCTTAACACCTCGAACAGAAATAACCTTATTTTCTGCAATTTCCACTTCAACTGGACAAGCCGCATGGCAGATTCGACAAAAAGTCTGTTTTTTTGTAGAAACCATATTGTCAACTCCTTTTGGAATACATATACATGATACTCATAGCCGCATCGTCAATAAGACTCCAGTAACGATAGTCTCATATCTTGAATCACAGTAAGGGGAAATTTAATGATCGAAAAATGGTTTTGTGATTGGACACCAAGTGAACGCTGGCCGCACTATACGAGGGCAAACGCCGGAGAGGTTCTAGCTACACCTGCTACACCTTTGGGTCAGACCTACTCATGGGAAAATGCGATGCTACAAGGTTGGCGAGATGGTTATGTCAGGACAGGCAACATCGCTGAAGGAGAAATGGCTGACATCCGACCTGAAGCAGTTGGCTTCTTTGGCGGTTACTTTTACATAAACCTTTCAAATGTTCGAATGCAAGGTGTGAGAAATCCGGCACTAACGGTAGAACAACTAGACATGGCATTTTTTGGTGACCATCCTGATGTTCCACCATATGAACCACACCCAGAAGATGAACGACCTGATTTGGTGGATGGGATAAATGCACACACCGGTTGGATAATGACTCTTAATGAATGGCCCGAGCTTGATCAAGGAAGAGAAGAAACAATAGCGCTCCGTGCTAACAGGCCAGATATTTCTTCAACGTCATCTGAAGAACTTTTGGCAAGAATAAGAGATATTCAACCACTCCATCATTCAGGCTTCACCCTGCACTGTTTAACATCATCTGGCTCAGGTTTGGCACCAGGATTACTTTTCGCAGTCGGTGAAGCTATTGGTGATCCGACAATACCAATGAAAGTGTTAGCAGGTTTAGGTAGCGTCGACTCTGCTGAACCTTCATTTGTGCTCTGGAATATTTCCCGAAAAGTGCGAAACTCAGAAATTTTGACTAGCGCATTTGATTCAGGCATAGAAGGTCTTTTGGATCGCTTAGCTTCTGCAGAGGATGCAGAGGTAGAAGAGTTTCTGAATGATTGGGACGACTTTATTTTCCGTTTTGGCTGCAGAGGTCCAAATGAATGGGAAGTGAGCGCAAACAGTTGGGAGACAAAACCAGAACTTGCATTAGCTCTTCTTGACAGAGTCAGATTACAGGAAGACAGTGAAGCGCCTGAGATCAGACAATCAGCAAAAAGTACTGAACGTCAAGAAGTGATTGAAAGTGTCCGAGCTACTCTTGCTGAAATGGGCAATGAAGAACTAATAGGGATGTTCGAAGGTGCTTTAGTAGCCGGAAACATGATGGAGTTTCGTGAGAGAACCAAAACTAATTTGGTGAGAGTCATAAACGAATCACGCGTCATTTTTTATGAACTTGGTAACCGGATGGCATCTGAAGGTCATCTAAAAGAACCAACCCATATTTTTATGCTCTTAGATGAAGAACTTGAATCTTTTGTTTCCAACCCTTCAGATTTCACTGAACAGTTAGCGCAACGAGCAAGCGATTATGAGCAGTTATGGACAGTTGAACCTCCATTTTTTGTAAAGGACGGAATTGTTCCTCCTATAACTGAATGGGAGGTTCGCGGTGAAGAGGAAATGGAAACAGCTTCAGCAGGAGAAGTTCTCCAAGGCGTTCCGGGATGCCCGGGAACTTACCGCGGTAAAGCCAGAGTAGTTACCGACCCTTCAGATCCCCGTGGTTTAGAACCCGGTGAGATTTTGGTAGCACCGTTAACAGATCCTGCATGGACGCCTTTGTTTATGACAGCTGGAGCAGTTGTGGTCAATGTAGGCGGGCAGATAAGCCATGCAGTCATAGTTAGTCGTGAATTGGGGCTTCCATGCGTAGTTGCTGCAACTGATGCCACAAAACGAATACCAGACGGAGCGGAAATTGAAGTTAATGGAGATACAGGGCAAGTAACCATAGTTTCTTAATTGATACACAAGGCGCTTATAATTAAGACTGTTGTTTTAGAAGGCCTTAAAAACATAGGAGTATTTAATGATTGAAGAAACCGTTGATCTAGAAGGCTTTCAACTCTTAGATCCTGTGGTTCAGCAGTGCCCCCATCTTTACTACGAGAAAATGCGGGAAGAGTGTCCTGTTTATGCAACCGAAGTAGCAGGAGTGCCAATCGTCTTGGTTACACGATACGAAGATGTGCTTGAAATAATCAAGGACACAGAAACCTTCTCTTCAAATACCGGTGCCGGTGCCGCGATGCCAGTTAATGCTGAATTAGCAAATCGAATAAGAGAACTATATAGAGAAGAGGGCGGTTACGACCGCGTGGGGACAATGCTTACTATTGACCCGCCTGAACAAACCCGATATCGAAAGTTGGTTAATAAAGCATTTACTGCACGTGCTGTTAGTTCACTGGAGCCAGCCATAAGGGAAATTTCAGCTGGTCTAATCGATTCGTTTATTGATAAAGACAAAGTTGAATTTGTTAAAGAGTTCGCAGTTCCTCTACCAGTAAGAACAATTGCCAGAGCTTTAAATGTTCCTGAAAATCGATTAGCAGATTTCAAACGTTGGAGTGATGACAACATCGCTGCAATTGGTACAGCGATTTCAGATGATCAACGTTTAGTTCATGAAAGAGGAATTATAGAGTTTCAGCATTATTTCGCAGAACAGTTCGAAGAGCGTCGAGAAAACCCTCAAGATGATATTCTCACTAATTTGCTAAATGCGCGAATCGATAAGGATGAGGACCCAGATCTTCCCGATGAACCACTCACCATGGAAGAAATGCTCAGTATTATTTCACAGCTTGTAGTAGCAGGAAATGAAACGACTACAAAAACATTAACTGAAATGATGCGTTTACTAGGTGAGAATCCTGAACAGTGGGAGATGCTACGAAATGACCCTGAGAGAGCCGGCAAAGTAGTGGAGGAAACTGTCAGAATGACTACCCCTACACAAGGTTTTTGGCGTTTTGCACAGAATGATGTGGAAGTAGCAGGTACAAAAATTCCAGCAGGAACAAGAATGGTTGTGATGTTTGCATCAGCCAATCGTGATGAGAGCGTATTTCCTGATGGAGATACTTTTAACCCTGATAGGGACGACCTGTTCAGTCATTTAGCTTTTGGTAAAGGAGCTCATTACTGTCTCGGTGCCAGTTTGGCAAGACTTGAACTTCGTGTCGCTCTAGAAGAACTAGTTAAAAGAATAGACTCTTATGAACTTTCTGCTTCGAATAACTTTGAGTATTTACCAAGCTTCATGTTGAGAGGACTGAAGTCTTTAGATATAGAAATTAAATCTGTCTAAATATTTAATTCAATTCTTTGGCACTTCATCCCAAGGTAGTCCTTTGTATGGGTCGGGTTCTTTAGGTAAACCCAAAACTCTTTCACCGATTATATTTCTTTGGATTTCGTCTGAACCACCTGCGATTCTGTATCCCGGAGCTCCTAAAACATGTTCACCCCATTCGTAGGTTCCCCAAGTTTGAGTGTCTGCTACAAGGCGCGGTCCTAATAATTCGCTGACGACATCAGACATTAGTTTCATGCCTTCAGTCCAGAGGAGTTTTCCTAGTGATCCCTCAGGTCCTGGTGGTTTTCCAGATTTTCTTAAATCTGCTGCTCTTCTGTTAACCAGTCGTTGGATTTGAGTTTGAATGTATACCTCCATGAGGCGTTGACGTGTTTGCGGGTCATCGAGGAGATCTAGAGAATTTGCTGTTCCAAGGAGTTGGCTCCATTTTCCACCAGCTCGGCCACCTCCATCAGAGTCAGAATGATCTCTTTCGAAGCTCAACGTAGTCAGGGCAACAGACCAACCTTCGCCTTCAGGCCCTAGACGAAGCCGGTCAGGAACTCTCACATCACTGAAGAAGACCTCATTAAAAGAAGTTCCGCCGCTCATTTGTCTGATTTGCCTAATCTCAATTCCGGGTAAATCCATTGGAACCATAAATGCTGTCATGCCTTTATGCTTTGGTTGATCCTGATGGCTTCGGGCTATTAATTCACCCCACTGGCTGAATTGGGCTCCGGAACTCCAAACTTTTTGACCATTAATTATCCATTCATCACCGTCTTTTACAGCTTTGCAACCCAGACCAGCAAGGTCACTTCCTGTTCCTGGTTCTGAAAATAGTTGACAGCAGAAAATTTTTGCACTGAAGAGATCTGACAATAGTTCATTCTTTTGATCTTCAGTTCCATAATGGAGAACTGTTGGGGCAATTAAACGTGTTGTAACACTAAAAGTCTCATGACGTGAAGGTGTAATATAACCAGATTCTAAACTTGCAAAGGCTCTCGCATATTCGATTGGTAAATCCAAACCACCATATTCAGCGGGCCAGGTGATCGCGTGGTATCCATGTTCTGCTTTAGATATTTGCCAAGCAGCCGCTTCCTGCAGTAAATCACGCTCTTCTTCGAAAGTTAGATTATGGAAGACTGCAACACTAAATTCACCCTCTCCCCATTCAGCTTCCTTTTTAGATGTTTCTGGTTTTTTTTGGGCGTTTTCATCAAGCCACTTTTTTGCTTTGGTTTCAAAATCTTCGAGAGTTATGTTACTTGTCATTTTTCCTACCTGTTAAGTGCAACCCTAGTAGTTCACAAGTCGCGTTCAACGAAAATAAACTACCGTCAAAAACCCCAAATAGTCATAATTAATTTTTAAATCTAGTCTGATCAGATGTTAATAATTGCAGGAACACTAACTAGTGAAAAACCGGTAACAGAAGACGTTATGGAAGCATGCCGGAAAATGATGGTAGCTACCCACGAAGAGAATGGTTGCATTGACTATGTTTTCAGCGTTGACCCCTTTGATCCAAAAATTTTACATGTATATGAAAGATGGGAAGATCAGGAATCTTTGGATGCCCATTTCTTGGCTCCACACATGTCTCCCTTTCGTAAGGCATTGGCAAGTTGGGGAGTGACACATCGGAACATCTTGAAATTTGAAGTTGGAGATTTTGACCGCATGGCGTGATTTTAAGAAATGCAATTTTGACGACTAAGGTAAGTGAAAATGCAAACAATGGGGGTTAGTGATGCCGAGTTTTAAAAGTCAATTGATAGCTATCTCTGCTTTGGTGATCCTTGTTTCTTGCAGTGAAAGTTCAACTACGACAGTTGCTCCGACTACG
>DBFL01000001.1:3417-4384 GCA_002294285.1 Candidatus Neomicrothrix sp. UBA881 | reverse complement strand
CGATGTATTCAAGTTTTGATTGATCCGGTGGGTAAATAATCGGATTATCAAGAACTTCTTGATCGATGTAAGGCAAGGCTGCTCCGTTAGGGCTTGCATACCAGTTGTAGTTGGTTAGTTGTGCCCCGTTTTCTGCGTCAAGCAGGAAATTCATGAATGCGAAAGCAGTGCAAGGATGAGGTGCATCCGAAAGTACTGCCATGTTGTCTACCCAAACAGTTCCGCCTTCGTCAGGAACGAAGTAGTCGTATTCGCTTTCACCTTCTTCAAAGTCCCAGAGGAAGTTACCGCTGTAGCCGTGCCCAACGATGGTTTCCCCAGCGACAACGAGTTCGCTGTACTGGTCTGAGTCAAAGGCTGCCACACGACCAACTGCGTCTTTGATGATTGCTTCAGCTTCAGCTAATTCTGACTCGCTAGTGGAGTTAAGTGAGTAGCCGAGGTATTTCAAAGCAGCACCCATGGTTTCACGTGGGTCATCAAGCAAACTGATTTTTCCAGCAAGTCCGTACTGTTCTGCTAGATCTGCGTCAAAAAGAAGTCCCCATGTATGTGGAATATCAGGTCCGGTGACTCCAATGTCTATACCGATACCCGTGGTACCCCATTGATACGCAGAGCTGTACACAGCGCCTGGATCGTAAGGAGGGTCAGCAAATAGTGCATCAACATTTCCTTTATTTGGAACGGCTGCTTCTTGAACTGGTTGAATCAATTCTTCTTCAATGAGAATCGAAACCATGTAATCAGAAGGAACGACCATGTCATAACCGGAGTTTCCTTGTTGCACTTTAGCTACCATCTCTTCGTTTGAAGGATAGAAATCTTCAGTTACTGTCACTCCAAATTCATCTTGGAATGCGGTGATGAGATCTGGATCCATGTATTCGGTCCAGTTGTAGAAGTTCAGATCACCGTCTGTTTCTCCAGCAGCACATTGTTTGTATTCAGATTCTTCAGCTGGAGC
>DBFL01000001.1:0-3078 GCA_002294285.1 Candidatus Neomicrothrix sp. UBA881 | reverse complement strand
AGTTTCAGCTGGAGCCTCAGTTTCTGCCGGCGCTGCTGCTGACGAAGACGATGTTTCTTCATCGCTGCCGCAACCTGCAGCTACCATGCTGAAAACTCCTAAAAGAGCTGCCAGCGCTATCCATTTTTTCATAGGTTCCTCCCCTAACTATATTTCTATACCCAACACTATCTGAGTCATTTCCTACTCTGCTATTTATGCAAATTTAACTATCTTCCCTCGCAAATTGAGTTGCTCTTTGGAAAGCTAGCGACCCCAGAATTAGCAACATAGATGCGGAGAGCATTACGACAGAAACTGCATTAATAAGAGGGCTAACACCTTTTCTTGCCAAGCCAAATACATAGACAGAGATAGGTGTTCCGCCAACAGAAGCAACAAAACTTGAGACGACCACATCATCTAGCGAAAGAGTGATTGCTAACAACGCTCCCCCGATGATTCCTGGCATTATCTGAGGCAATGTAACTCGTCGGAAAGTTTGCCATCGATTGGCATAGAGGTCAGACGCCGCCTCTTCCATTGTCGCATCAAGATTTGCGAGTCGAGCACGAACCACCACAGACACAAAAGAAATATTGAAAGCGACATGTGAGAGAACAAGTTTCTCTAATCCGCTTGAAAGGTCTACTCCAGGAATTAGGTTAATTAAATCTGCTGTTTCATTAAAGAACGCCAGCATCATCACTGCCATAGTGACATCAGGAATAATTATCGGGAGATAGAGAACCGCATCGAATGCTTTTTGTCCCCACCAACGGAATCGTTCTAGCGATAGTGCTGCCATTGTTCCAAGCACTACCGAAATAATTGTTGAAGCAATACAGACTTTTACTGAGATCCAGATGGACTCTTGAATATTTTCATTATCGAAAAAAGCTTCATACCAATCGAGACTAAATCCCTTCCAATCGCCAACTAGCTGGGCATCGTTGAATGAAAAAACTACTAATACAGCTATTGGGGCATAAAAGAAAAGATAAATAAGCAATGAATGCAGCCGCAACGCCCAGCGACTTGCGCCTTTTGGTTCTGCGGTCGAGAGAGCGGTGCCTTTATTCATAGGTTTCTACCGCCTTGACGGAAATAAATCAGTGTCCCGATAAGCATTACTCCGAGAACTAACACGGAGAGGGAAGATCCAAGTGGGCCATTCCGGGCATCCATAAATTGATCGACGATATAGCTCCCCATCAAACTTTGCTTATTTCCTCCGAGTATCGCAGGAGTTACATACGCTCCGAAACTGGGAACAAAAACAAGGATTGAACCAGCGATAACTCCTGGTCGCGATAATGGCCAAACAACTCGGCGAAAGGCTTTCCAGCCAGAGGCATACAAATCTCGTGCCCCTTCTACAAGACTCCAATCAATGCGTTCAATAGCTGCGTAAAGGGGCAACACCATAAAAGGTAAGTAGCCGTAAACCAAGCCAAGAATCACTGCTGGTTGAGTGAAAAGTATTCGTCCCTCGCCTAGCCCTAATTCTTCAACAATCCTTGTGAACAAACCATCACTTGAAAGTAAAACTCTCCATGCATAAGTCCGGATCAAAAAATTAGACCAGAAAGGAATCATTATGCCTATGAGTAATAGGTTACGAATGACTGGTCGACGGGTTGAAATATAAAACGCTAAAGGGTAAGCCAGAAGAAGACAGAGGACAGTGGTCAATACCGCAATCCAAAGTGACCGCCAAGCCACTGCCTGTACAACTTCTTCACCAAGACGTACATAGGCATCAAGATTCCAATCGCGAAGTTCTGTTCTGCCTGTTCTGCTCCGAGTAGCAAAAGAATAAGCAATTACATAGCCGAGAGGAATTAAGAAAAATATTAGAAGATAAATGATTGAGGGAAGCCCAACAAAAAATCCTTGGCGCGCTTTCGCTTTGACTGCTTGTTGTTCAAGACCTGCAGAAGACGATTTCTTCTCTAGCAGTTTCTTCATGCGGAATTACCCTGAAACCACTGATACGTATTGAGGATCGAATGAGATCGTGACTGCGTCACCTTCGGAGTAGCGGCTGTTCGATGTTTCAGAGGATCTAACCTCTAAATTCATCCAGTCGATAGACACGGAATAAACGATGGCATTACCTAAATAGACCACGGAATCGATTACTCCATCTATTTGATGCTGGTTAGTTGAACTTTCACCCCTTTTGTGAACGGTTAATCGTTCTGGGCGCACTGTTATAGCTACTGATTCTCCTACTGCATGGTCAGATTCAAGTTGCAACCGGTCACCGTTTGATAGAACCACTTCGCTTTCTGAAGCAACGGTTGCTTCAAGAAAGTTTGATCGCCCAATAAAATCCGCAACAAACCTTGTAGTCGGGCGTTCATAAATATCTTCAGGAGTTCCGATTTGTAGGAGCTTTCCTTCATGCATAACTCCAATCCGATCACTCATAGTCACGGCTTCTTCTTGATCGTGAGTTACGTAAACAAATGTAATACCTACTTCTCGTTGAAGATTTTTGAGTTCAATCTGCATTTGTTGTCGAAGTTTGAGGTCTAATGCTCCAAGGGGTTCGTCAAGAAGTAGAACTTTTGGTCGGTTTACGAGCGCTCGAGCGAGTGCTACTCGTTGTTGTTGCCCACCTGAGAGTTGAGTTGGTTTACGATGTGATAGTCCATCCATTTCTACGAGGTTGATAGCCCAATCAATAAGTTCGCTTCTCTTTTCTTTGGGCACTTTCTTCATTCGTAAACCAAATTCCACATTTCCCGCAACAGTCATATGGGGGAAGAGAGCATAATTTTGGAAAACAGTGTTCACCGGTCGTTTGTTGGGGGGTTTCAAACCCATTTCCTCCCCATGAATCAGAACAGAACCTGCGGTGGGTAGTTCAAGACCGGCGATCATCCTAAGCGTGGTTGTTTTGCCACAGCCGGATGGTCCTAGTAAGGAAAAAAATTCTCCGTCGCCGATCGTGAGATCGATGTCATCTACTGCAGTTACTTCATCAAATTTTTTAACAACATTTTTTAATTCAACTGCTGAGGAAGCTTGATTCATTTTTTGACCGCTTAATTTTTAAAAATAATCATGTAACTCTCGTCACATTAGTAA
>DBFL01000085.1:7833-21982 GCA_002294285.1 Candidatus Neomicrothrix sp. UBA881 | reverse complement strand
GGAGAAACATCGTTGCAGGCAACAGATCGCGGTCTTCATTACCACGGAGGTTATGGATTCTCAGAAGAATATGACATACAACTTTTTTACCGCAGAGCCAGAGCCTGGTCTCAAATTCTCAACAGCCCTTCAGAAGAATGCCTCCACCTCGCTGACCTTCTTCTAAAAGATAGTGGGGCTGAATAATGGATTTTGAACTCTCTGAAAAAGCAATTGATTTCCGTTCTCAGGTTAAAAGCTTCATCGAAAATAATCTGACTTCAGAAATAATTTCGAAAATGCATAAAACAGGGACATTCAATGATAAAAGTTTTAATGAGGCTCTAGCTTCAGAAGGTTTATTGGCAGGAGCGGTGCCAGGTTACGGGGATCGTGACCCAGTGGAGTTGTACCTTTTGTTCAATGAACTCGAAAAAGCTGGTGCGCCATATGACGGTCTAGCGGTAACAATGCTGGTTGCTGGGATCATCAATGCTGTTGGAACAGAATTTCACCATGAAGAGATTCTTAAAAAGTTACTTACTGGGAAACATAATTGTTGCCTAGGTTACAGCGAACCAGATTATGGATCGGACGTTGCTTCAATCACTACGAAGGCTGAGAAAGTTGGAGATAAGTGGATAATAAACGGACAAAAGATGTGGACGACAATGGCCCACGAGTCAGACTGGGTTCTTTTATTAACTCGTACTAATTCTGAGGTGCCCAAACATAAAGGGATGACAATGTTTATGGTTCCTATGGCTACTCCAGGAATTGAAATTCAACCTGTTCCTACTATGGCTTCAGAAAGAACCAATGCGACTTTTTACGACAATGTAGAAGTGGAAGACCAATGGCGTTTGGGTGAAGTAGACGATGGATGGTCAGTGATGGGAATTGCTTTGGCATTGGAGCGAGGCGTTATGGGAGGAACAAACCCTGCAGTGCCTCTTCTAAAACATGCAATTAACTGGGCTGAAACCACACCGTCTAAAAACGAAAGCTTAATGATAAATAACACTCTCATGAGGGAACGAATAGCCCGCACAGCCATAATAAACCAGGTGGGACAACTACTAACTCTCAGGGCAGCATGGATAGCTGCAACCGGAGGAATGCCGGGAGTTGAGGGTTCTATGGCAAAAATATATGCCTCTGAGGAATATCAGAAGGTGGTCGGTTGGTTCCAACAAATGGCAGGAGCTGAAGGTCTTTTAAGTTTTGGTGCAGAGGATGCAGCAGCATTTGGGTGGATTGACTATGACGCTCGTCATGCTCCTGTTACTACGATCTATGGGGGAACAAGTGAAATCAACCGAAACAACATCGCTGAAAGGCATCTTGGCCTCCCACGCAGCCGATAAAAAATAATTCAAAATCCTTAGAACCGACTAGACTGGTATTGATCCCGAGGGTCCCTGCTTCCCGTTTTATTACCGGTTGTAGCGCACTGAGGAGAAAAAATGAAGATACTTATAGCCGATTCACTTCCGGAGGACAAGATCGAGATCCTCCGTGAAAAAAATTACGAATGTATCGTTGAGCCTGATCTGTCTGCAGAGCAAATTCCTGAAAAAATCTCAGGTATAGAAGTTCTAGTGGTTAGAAGCACAGAAGTAACTTCTGAAGTATTTGAGAAATCTGATTCGTTAGGCCTTGTCGTTCGTTCGGGAGCCGGAGTAAACACAATCGACTGTCAAGCGGCAGCTGATTTTGGTGTCTATGTTTGTAATGTACCCGGAACAAATTCTATCGCAGTAGCCGAGTTAACTATGGGACTTATGATCGCTATTGATCGTCACATCCCATCAGCCACAGCAGACCTCAAAGAAGGTAAGTGGAACAAAAAAATGTATAGCAAAGCTCAAGGGTTGTTTGGTAAAACCATTGGGATTATTGGCTTAGGTGAGATTGGGTTAGCGGTCGCTGAAAGAGCTAAATCCTTCGGAATGACAGTTATCGCTAAAAAAGCAACCCGTAAACCAGAAGCCGAATCAAAAATTCGTTCAACTGGCATAAAACTCGTCGACACGATAGAGGACTTAATTGAAGAATCTGATGTCATTTCAATACATATACCTAGCGACTCTGAAACCAAAAATTTCGTTGACAAGGAATTTCTACAATTGATGAAACCGGGTTCAATTCTTATTAACACAAGTCGTGGAGAAATAATTAATGAGGATGCTCTTCTTGATGCTCTCGATGAGAAAGATATCCGAGCAGGTTTGGATGTTTTTTGTGATGAACCAACAACGGGAACTGGAGACTTTTCGTCGAAACTCGCCGAACATCCAAATGTAATTGGTACCCATCACATAGGAGCGTCAACTCAACAAGCACAAGATGCGACCGTAGAAAAAACAATTGAAGTCATAGATTCATTCCGCGATGGGAATGTTATTAATTGTGTAAACATGGCCAAAGAAAGAATCGGTAGTTCAACTTTGACAATAAGACACTATGACAAGGTGGGTGTTTTAGCTGAGATCTTCGAAATCTTCAGAAAAGAGGATCTAAATGTTGAAACAATGCAGAACAAAATTTTTGAAGGATCGAAAGCTGCACTAGCGACAATCGATGTATCAGGCGAGGTTTCAAAAGATGCACTTATGCAACTGAAACAAATTAATAATGTCATTCATGTCCAGTTGAGTAATCGTTAATTATGCCTAAACTAAACCCTTTTCCCGGTCTCGTGGTAAAGCCCGAATGGGTAGAAAAAGTAACTACAGGACCTTACGATTCCTACAGCCCAGAGCAAAGAGCGGAAATAATTTCAGAAAACCCGCTTAGTTTTCTAAATGTCA
Source organism: Candidatus Neomicrothrix sp. UBA881 (assembly GCA_002294285.1). Classification (GTDB taxonomy): domain Bacteria; phylum Actinomycetota; class Acidimicrobiia; order Acidimicrobiales; family MedAcidi-G1; genus MedAcidi-G1. The sequence continues at coordinate 19,190 of DBFL01000085.1, read as the reverse complement.
CACGATCTTCGGAAGATCTGCCAGAGGGCCAAAAGAATGATATAGAACAACTCTTGCTTGAATGCAAGAAATCTATGGAGTTGCTTTATGAAAACGATGTTTACCAGTTTTTTGATACACCTTCCCTTTTCATTTACAAAATTGAAATTCCATATAATGGGACCTCTCATTCGCAAACAGGAATTGTTGGTCTGGTTCCTGTTGAAGGTAATGAAAATCTTCAAATTTTGAGACATGAGAAAGTCAGACCTGAACGCTCTAAACTTATGTCTCGTCATCTAGTTACAGTCGGAGCTTCATCGAGTCCGATTTCTTTGACTTACCAAAACGATCAATATCTCGAAAAAGCGATCAATAAATACACACTAAGTGATCCGGTTCTTTTGACAGAAAATGAAATGATGAAACAAACGGTTTGGAGAATTTCTGGAAAAGATGTGGATGAACTGTCAAGGCTTTTAGAAGAGAAAATTTTATACATAACTGATGGGCATCACCGAATGGCTGCTGCAGAAGAAGCATTAAGAAATTCAGTTGAAAATTACGACCCTTTAAAGTGGACCCAAGCAGTGCTTTTTCCAAACAACGAAATGCTAGTTCTACCTTTCCACCGGAGAGTAGGCGATCCAAAAGGTAGAAGCAACGAGGAACTTTTAGAAGAAATTAATTCAGTAAGTGAAATGACGAAGGTGGAACATGAAGTAATACCAAGACATGCTGGAGAAATAGGGGTTCTTTTGAATCACGAATGGTACCGTTTGACTCTTCCCGAATCTCGTGGTTCTAGTTTGGTTGACCAACTAGATGTCTCAATATTGCAGGATGAAATCCTTGGCCCAATTTTTGAAGTTGAAAATCCTGGAACTCATAAGTTAATTGACTATGTTCCCGGTCCTTTGGGTATAGATGTAGTAAAAGAACGATGTCAGTCAGATTCTTGGGTTGGTTTCATATTGCACCCTCTAACTATTGATGACCTAATGGCAGTAGCTGAAGCTGGTGAATTGATGCCTCCTAAGTCTTCATACCTGATGCCTAAACCCAGATCTGGAGTGTTTGTAAGAAATCTGGAAAGAGAATTAAACAGCTACTAGTAGATTTACTTAGAACGCCTATTACGAATCTCTTCTGTAATTGCTGGAATCACCTCGTGCAGATCACCCAACACCGCATAACCAGCCTTTACGACCATATTTGCTTCCGGATCAGTGTTTATCGCCAGAATATTTTTAGCTGCCATCGCCCCAACCCAGTGTTGGATAGCTCCTGAAATTCCGCTGGCTATATAAATCTCTGGTGCAATTCTAGTACCAGTCTGGCCAACCTGATCACTATGCGGTCTCCATCCATTGTTTGTAACCGCTCGCGAACAGCCCACCACTCCACCTATTTCTTCTGCTAACTCCTCAAGAGATTGAAAACCTTCTGCTGACCCAACACCACGCCCTCCTCCTACTACAACTGGTGCGGTCGTGAGTGTAATTCCGTGAGTTCTAACCACTCTGTCAACGACTATTGTCCTGTCAAACTTCGGATCAAGTTCAGGCGAAAATTCAACAACTGTTCCGTTTCCTGAAGGGTCTAGAGGCTCTGGAGTTGTCGAATGATGTTCAACTGAAAAAATTTGTATTTCCGCATCAGAGCTAACGTCTTCCAGCAACGAACCCCCCCATTGGATCCTTGTTGCAAAACATGTTTCACTTTCAATTCTAACATTTCGGCAATTCGCCAAAAAAGGCATGTTCAATCGTGCTGCAACATGTGCAAGCACTTCATTTCCTCTATCTGTGCCACATGCTGTAACTATTTTTGCTGAAGTTGAATCCACCATCTGTGCAAGAGTCTCGCCCCAAATTTCTGGTCCATAATCAGTTAAAGAATCATGCAAAGCAACATTTACTGTCTCAACACCAAAAGAAAGAACAGACTCAACGGCTTCTTCAGATCCCTGACCAATAAGTACAGCTTGGATTGAAGTATTTGTTTCATCCGCGATGGACTTTGCGAAAGTTAAAGCTTCGAATACTGAATCAGGCAGCGCGCCGCGATCATGATCACAAAGGACTAAAAGCGTCATTGAAGAACCCCTAGCTCTTCGAGAAGATCCACTATTGCTGGAGCTGCTTCAGGACCTTTACCTAAAATTACAGTTTCACTAACTTGCTCTTCAGGTCGATGAAGCTTGTTTCTTTTTTGACCGCCATTTGCAGCTGAAAACTGAAGCGATTTTAATTCTGCTTTTTTTGAAGCTAAACGACCTTTCATGGTCGGATAACGAGGGAGATTAATGCCTTCCTTAACCCCTAACGCAGCAGGCATTCTCAATTTGTAAACTTCAAACCCACCATCTATTTCTCTTTGAGCTTGGATTTCATCACCAGAGATTTCAATATTTTTAATCCCATTTACAATGGGTCTTTCCAACTGATGAGATACACGAATACCGACTTGAAAACCTCCTGCATCTGCCGATTCATTTCCAAAAAGAATCAAATCGAAAATACCCTCGGAAGTTTCTATTTCTCTGATTGCTTTAGTCAAAGCATCTGCTGTTTTTTGCGGGTCCCAATCTGGCTCATCTATGGGGAGAAGGATTAGATTTTGAACTCCTACACTTGCTGCATAGCGAAGTTGCTCTTCAGCTGCTTCAGGGCCCAAGGTAATCGCAGTCACTTCACCACCATGAGCCTCTGCTAGTTGAACTGCTTCTTCAACCGCACACTCTTCATGTGGACTAGTTGTAAATCCTAAATGAGTAGCATCTACTTCGAAGCCGTCATCAGTAACATTAATTCTCGCTCCTGGAGCTGGAACTCTTTTAACACAGACAAGAATTTTCAATTAGATCAGCTCTTCATTCTTGAGTCATCCGGATCGAATATTCCTCCAGGACCAACAACTGCGACTTCAACAGGGAATAACTCATTCATATACATCACCTGCAATTTTGTTCCTACTTCAGCATGCTCAGGAGGCAAATATGACATTAGAACATACTCTCCTGCTGACGGAGCATGACCCGCGGTTGTAACCCTTGATACTCGTCCCTTTGAATCGAGGATCCGTTCATTATCAAGTGTCAAAATCGGCTCATTACCACCTTGCATATAACGTTGCCTGCCTTGTGAATCAGTCTGGTCAGTTAACGTAAGTGTGCAAAGAGTAGCCGATGGGTCTTCATCACGCATTTTCAAGTATGGCTCTTTCCCAATAAAATTTGCTGCTTTCACTTTTGGTCTTGCCAAACCTGCTTCAACTGGATTGTATTCAGATTCAAGTTCTGCACCCATCAATCTGTAGCTCTTTTCCATTCTTCCAGTGAGACCATAAACACCTATACCTACAGGAACTATCCCAAATTCTTGACCTGTTTCCCATAATGCATCCCATAAAGCTGGTCCATCTTCCCATGAAACATAAATCTCCCAACCTGTGTCGCCTACATATGAAATTCGGAAGAGACTACACTCCAATCCCGCTATCTCAGCATCAATAACGTGCCCATATGGAGAGCCCTCTTGGGTTAGATCAACATTTGTTAACTGCTGTAAAACTTCTGGGGCATTAGGTCCCCACAAACCGATAGTGCAGATTTCTCTAGTCCTATCAGTCAAAACAACTGAACCATCTCTAGGCATATGTTTACGCATCCAAAAAAGATCACGGCCACCATCAAAAGCGCCAGTAACAACACGAACATGCTCTTCACCGAGACGCATCATCGTTAAATCAGAATGAAAGCCACCATTTTGTGTAAGCCAAGGCGTGTAGACAGCTCTACCAATTGGAACATCTATTTTATTTACAGCTAAATACTCTGCAAATTCAATTGCACCGGGTCCTGTGATATCAAAAATTTGAAATGCACTTAGGTCAACCATCCCAACGTTTTCACGAAGTGCCAAATGTTCAGCATTTATAATAGGTGACCACCACCTACTGTCCCACTCTGTATCTCGTTCTTTAATTCCATACTTTTCAACTAATGCTGCATTGTGTTCATACCATTGTGGGCGTTCCCAAACTCGTGCTTCAAAGAAAACTGCACCCAATTCTTCTTCGCGCGAATAGAAAGGACTCTTTGCTTGACCTCTATTGCTTTCCCACTGTTCACTTGGGTGAACAATTCCATAAGTTTTATTGAAATGTTCTGAAGCACGTTCACAAATATGGTCATAGTCGCGCTCTTCGGGATATAAGCGTGCAATATCGGAACCATGAGGGTCAGTTATATGTGGATAACCATAAGTCATCCACTCCGCAATTAATTGAGCAATACCTGGTCCTTCTTTGACCCAAACTGCTGCAGCCGACCACAAATTCTCTACTTCAACTGTCTCACCGAGAACAGGCATGGCATCAGGAGTAAGTGACAGCAGGCCATCAATCGCGTATTTTATTTCAGCGTCACCTAACATCTCCATCAACTCAATTGCTTGTTCCATCTGTGGATCAAAATCATCCTGACTTAAAGGAAGTTCGGTTGGAGATAGAGCCGCTTCCTCATTTGAAGGAATTGAATCTGGGTGGTGAAGAATTGGTCTGTGAGCATAAGAACCCACTTCCATAGAACCTGCAGTCTGTCTTTCATAACAAAAAGTGTCCATATCTCGAACGATTGGATAACCAATTTCACTGTTCGTTTCTGCTAATACATCAATTGGTCCCACATCGGCCATCTGATGGACTGCAGGGGTCAAAGGAATTGTTGCACCTGCCATATTGGCTACCCGATTAGACCAAACCCCACAAGCAATAACTACATACTCGGCCTCAATACGTCCTCTTGTTGTAACCACGGCAGTTACTCTTGATATACCAACCGCATCTTCTGTTGTTTCAATATCTAAAACTTCTGTATTAGCAAAAACTTTGAGACTGCCAGCTTCTTGGGCTTTTTGTCTCATTTGTGTACCTGTTTCTAAAGAGTCAACCACGGAAACACTTGGGGTGTAAAAACCTCCAATTATGATTTCCTCGTTTATAAATGGGACCAACTCCTTCACTTGTGATGGAGTTAAAATCTCAGATTCAATGCCCCAAGCTTTTGCTGATGTCATCCTTCTTCTAAATTCCTCAAGGCGAACTTCATCACGAGCCACTTCTATCCCACCCGGGACATTTTGTAACCCAAGATCTCCATATTGTTTTTGTGATTCATAGGTCAACAGAGCCATTTCCTTATTGTGGTCTACTGGAAAAATAAAATTCGATGCATGACCGGTTGAACCACCCGGATTAGGCAAAGGGCCTTTATCTATTTGGACAATATCGTTCCAACCTAAATCTGATAAATGACCCACCAGACAGTTGCCTACAATACCCGCTCCTATAACAACTACTTTCGCGTTTTCTGGAAAATCGCTCACAATTTACTCCTAATAGACTCAGTAATAAATACTTAGTCTCTCCTTATTATTTGCAAAAAAATGTAATAAACCGAACGTGAAAGGTTACCTAATTAATCTTAAATAAGTCTGATTCGGCAAGAAGTAATATTATTTCTGACTTAGTTCTTGCGACATTTTCTTCGCTTCTTTAAGTACCAAATTCGAAACTATCTTTTTCGTCGCTTTATCCGGAAACCTATAACTTGGACCATGAACATGCAGTGCTCCAATAACATTTCTATCTTTTGAAAAAACCGGAGCCGCAACAGAATTAATTCCCTCAGAAAACTCTTCAATACACCAGCAAAATCCCTCTTCTTTGATTTTTTCTAAGCGCTGTAAAACTTCATTCTTATTTACAACAGTATTCGTTGTAAATCTTTCCAATTTTCTATCTAAAAACATCTGAACAGTTTCAATAGGCAAGTGAGCTAATGAAACTAAACCGGATGGGACTACATGCATTGGTAACCGTGTCCCAGTCCAATCACGTATTTGGACTGGGTTAGCACAGTTAACCTGTCCCAAATACTGAACTTCATAGCCGCTAGGAACCGAAAGGCCTGCATTTTCGTACAATTTTTCTACCAAATTAACCATATGAGGCCTTGCCATAGATAAAAGAGTTTCATTTTGATTTGATTGGGTAGCCATTTGAAGAATCCGAGGACCAAGTTTGTACTCGTATCCACCCGCTACGCGCTCTATTACATCTGACTCTTCTAAAGCTGACAACAAACGTGCAACAGTTGATGTTGGTAATCCCACACGTCTTGATATATCAGTTATTCCTCCGGCTTTCTCAGATAATTCTCGAAGAATTTGAAAAGCCCTATCAATACTTTGAACTGTGGACATTTTGTGCCTTTTTAGCGTAAAAATAATTTACCGGCATGTGGGAAGAAAATCGCAAAACATGAATTTTAGCAACCAAAATGTTAAATTATAGAGAATAATGCTTTCCCACATAACGGAAAATATCAAAAATGGTTTTAGTTAGATCGGAGTTCAAATGAGCGAAGAGACGAACAATTCTGAAATTGAAGATATAGATCTTTCAAGTCTTTCTGATGATGATTTAGTTGCACAAATGCATGATGACCTTTATGACGGCTTGGGTGACGAAATAGGAGAAGGAACAGAAATTCTTTTGTCTAGAGGATGGGAAGCAAAAAAAGTACTCGATGATGCTCTAGTTGCTGGAATGAAAATCGTCGGCGAAGACTTCCGCGACGGCATCTTATTTGTTCCTGAAGTCCTTTTGGCAGCAAATGCAATGAAAGTTGGCATGGCCATTCTTCGTCCACTCTTGGCAGAAACAGGTGCAGAACCTATTGGAAAAGTAGTTATTGGAACAGTCAAAGGAGATATCCACGATATTGGAAAAAATCTCGTTGGCATGATGCTCGAGGGAGCTGGATTTGAAGTAATCGATCTAGGAATCAATACCGATGTTGAAGAATTTCTTGGTGCATTAGATGAACACAAACCAGACATTCTAGGCATGTCAGCCCTTTTGACGACCACAATGCCATACATGAAAGTTGTCATTGAAACCCTCGAAGAGAAAAGTCTTCGGGAGGAGTACCTCGTAATCGTAGGAGGTGCCCCGTTAAATGAAGAATTTGGTGAAGCAATCGGGGCGGATGCTTACTGCCGTGATGCAGCAGTTGCTGCCGATACGGCGAAAAGACTGATCTCTGAACGTAGAGCATCTGCTTCCGCTTAATTGCTGATTTTGATCCATCTATGTCCACCCAAAAAAAGACTCTAATAATCGCATGTGGAGCTCTATCGCGCGAACTGTCTGAAGTAATCTCATTTAATAATCTTGAACACATAGAAGTTGAGTGTCTGCCAGCTTCTTATCACAATTCTCCTGAAAAGATTCCCGGGGCTTTGGAAGAAAGAATTCAAAAAACAACAAAAGACTACGACCAAATATTCGTGGGATACGCAGATTGTGGAACCGGTGGGAAAGTTGATGAAATTTGTGAAAAATTTGGAGTAGAAAGGCTTTCAGGAGCTCACTGTTATGAATTTTTTGCCGGTAAAAACAATTTCGCAAACCTTCAAGAAAACGAAATTGGTTCCTTCTACTTAACTGATTTTCTTGTCAAACATTTTGAAAGGCTGGTTATTAAAGCACTATGGCTAGATACCCATCCAGAACTTCTAAATGAATACTTCGGCAACTATACGCGAGTCGTTTATCTTGCTCAGACTGATGACCCTGTGCTTGAAGAAAAAGCTAGAGAATCAGCAAAAAAATTGGGTCTAGATCTTGTAGTTTTAAGAACTGGTTATGGTGATTTTGAAACGGAAATAATCTCTTTGCAAACAAAAGACAAAAAAACCGAGTTAAGCAACTCAACCAAAGAATAGTTTGATCAAATGAGCGCGAAACTTATAACAATTTACTGGCGTGACATACCTGCTCAGGTGACAGCTCAAAAAGGACGAGTACGTGAAAAAGCACTTTTGGATGCACGTTTCCAACATGCTATAGATCGTGCAGCATCCGTTGCAGGTCTAACCGACACTGATAGCTATATTGCTCAATGGAACAGAAAAACATTTGATTGTGACGATGAACTTGCTTCAATAGTTGCTAACGAAGCTTCTGCTATAGAAAATGCCTACCCAGTGGAAAGACTTGAAAAGCTTGTGAAACAAGGCGGTATTGAAACAGATGAAAGTATGTCATCACCTAAAGGAGAAAAATGACTCAAACAATAATTAGCTCAGCTTCTAAGGAAGTAGTTATAGGCTTTGGTCAACCTTTTGTAATGATAGGTGAGAGAATAAACCCAACTGGCCGAAAACTTCTTGCAGAAGAAATGAAAAATGATGACTTTACTCGAGTCGAAGCAGACGCCATTGCACAGGTAGAGGCAGGCGCCCACATGCTTGATGTAAATGCCGGGATACCTCTCGCAGATGAACCTGCACTACTTGCAAAAGCTATTCAAACTGTTCAAGCCGTGACAGACGTTCCACTATCGATTGATTCATCCATTATTGAAGCTCTAGAGGCTGGCATTTCTGTTTATGAGGGAAAACCACTCATTAATTCTGTAACCGGTGAAGAAGAAGTGCTTGAAAGGGTTCTACCTCTAGTAGCTTCCAGAGAGGCTGCCGTCGTTGCAATATCTAATGACGAAACCGGTATTTCTGAGGACCCCGAAGTGCGATTTATGGTTGCAAAAAAAATAGTAGAAAGAGCAGCCGATCATGGAATTCCTGCTCATGATGTAGTAGTCGATCCTTTAGTTATGCCAATAGGAGCCTTGGCAAACGCAGGAAATCAGGTCTTCACTTTGGTCAGACGACTTAGAGAAGAGCTTGGGGTTAATACCACCTGTGGCGCTTCTAATGTAAGTTTCGGGCTTCCTAATCGACATGCAATTACAGGTGCATTTTTATCTATGGCTATTTCACATGGAATGACCTCCGCAATTATGAACCCACTTCATGATGAGGTCAGAACGGCTATCCAGGCTGCTGACGTTCTTTCTGGACAAGATGCTAACTGTGCTACATGGATAGATAAACATCGTGAATCAGATCCCTCAACTAGGGCTAGAAGAACTGGACGTAGAAGAAATCCGACATAACTCAAACAGAAACATGACCTTATGGAAATCGAAAAAAAAGAAAGCCTAATTGTTTTTACACCATCTGGTCATCGCGATTACTTTGAAAATGACATAACCCTACTTGAAGCTGCTAGAGCACTTGGTGTAGACCTTGATTCAGTTTGTGGTGGTCGTGGAATTTGTGGCCGTTGTCAGATTGAACCTACTTTCGGTGATTTTGCTAAACACACCATCACGTCATCTGAAAGCAATATCAGCGCTAGAGGTGATGTTGAAACTCAATATAAAGGACGAAAAAAACTTGAAAAAAATAGACGTCTTGCATGTTCAGCAAGAATCCTTGGTGACCTAGTAGTTGATGTTCCTCCAGATAGTCAAATACATAAACAAGTAGTTCGAAAAAATATAGATTTATCTGATTTACATTTAGACCCAGTTATTTCTCTGCATTTCTTAGAAGTAGAAAATAAAAATAGTGTCCCCTCTTCAAGTGAACTAATCAATGCTCTGGAAAAACAATGGAAACTGAGTGATTTAGCGAATGAAATTGTTGAAGATCAACTACCAACTTCTGATGGCACTTTCACAGCAATTGTTAGAGACAAAAAAACGGTCGTTGGTATCTGGTCTGGATTTCGAGATCAAGTTTTTGGAATTGCAATCGACGTTGGATCAACAACAATCGCAGGTCACCTATGTGATCTTCTTTCAGGAGAGGTTCTATCTAGCGCAGGAATAATGAACCCACAAATTCGTTTTGGGGAAGATTTAATGAGCAGAGTTTCATACGTGATGATGAATGAAAATGGTAAAGAAGAATTAACTGAAGCTGTTCAAGGGGCAATAGATAATCTTGTAGGAGAGTTGTGTGTAAATTCAAATACAAAACGCGAAGATGTTTTTGAAATCACACTGGTTGGGAATCCAATAATGCATCACTTGTTTCTTGGCTATGACCCAACTCCTTTAGGTGTAGCTCCTTTTACTTTGTTTGAAGATAAGGCTATAGACATCCCCGCTGATGATTTATTTATCAATGCACATTCGGCGACACGCGTTCACGTCCTTCCCTGTATAGCTGGCCATGTTGGAGCTGATACTGCAGGTGTTCTTCTCGCAACAAAACCTCAATTAAATGATGGAATCAACCTGGTAGTCGATGTAGGCACAAATGCAGAAATCGTATTATCAGGAAAGGGCAGAATTCTCGCAGCTTCAAGTCCAACTGGACCTGCTTTCGAAGGTGCACAAATTAGCAGCGGTCAAAGAGCAACTCCTGGTGCAATAGAGCGAGTCAGAATAGATCCAAAAGATGGAAAGGCACGCTTCAAAGTAATAGGAGTAGATGCGTGGTCAGATGAAGAAGAGTTTTCAAATGAAATTTTAAAAACCGGTGTTACAGGAATTTGTGGCTCAGGAATAATAGAAGTTATTGCAGAATTGTTTTTAGCAAGGTTAATGACTGCAGATGGTGTTATCGGAGGAGAAGGAACAAATTCTTCAAAATATATAGAATCTGATGGAAGAACTTTTTCTTATGTCCTGTACGAGGCTTCTGATATTGACAAAAGAATCCTCATCACCCAAAACGACGTAAGAGCTGTTCAGTTGGCTAAAGCAGCACTTTACGCCGGAATTAGACTTTTGATGGATTATTTAGAAACTGACCAAATCGACTCAATACAGCTAGCTGGTGCCTTTGGTAGCCATATAGATACTATGCGCGCCACAATTTTGGGGTTAATTCCTGACTGTAGAAAAGAAAAAGTTTCTTCTGTAGGTAATGCAGCAGGATCTGGAGCTCTGCTAGCACTACTTTCACAAAAATCACGGCGCGAAATTCAGAAAACTGTTGAAAACATTGAAAAAATCGAAATTGCAACCGAACCCGCTTTTCAGGAACATTTTATTGAAGCTATGGCTGTCCCTCACAAAACCGCCGAATACCCGTTCCTTAACACATATGTTGATCTGCCGCCAAAAAGCGAATTAACTTCGCTAAAAAGAACAAGACGTACGCAAAGAAAGAAAAAAGATGACTGAAACACCCCCGAGACGAAGAGCCGGAGGAAGAGAAGCGCGCCGAGCAGCAAGAGAAGAAAATACTGCAGGTAATTCAACTCCCTATTTGACACGCATGATTCCTCCTTATGAAATCATTTCGGAAGATGATCTGGCATTGATTGAAAACAATGCTGACATAATACTTGAGGAAGTAGGAATTGATTTTCGTGATTACCCTTCTTCACTAGAACTTCTTAAAAATGCTGGTGCGAAAATCGACGGGGAGAGAGTTCGATTTCCCAAAGGCATGTGCAGGGAAATAATTACCCGGTCAGCACCTGCAACTTATATCCAACACGCGCGC
>DBFL01000085.1:6133-7457 GCA_002294285.1 Candidatus Neomicrothrix sp. UBA881 | reverse complement strand
TCACCTTTTGTATTCGATCTTGATAATGGGCGACGATATGCAAATATTGAAGATTTTCGCAATTTCGTAAAACTTGCTTACATGACTCCACATTTGCATCACTCTGGTGGAACAGTAGTGGAGCCTGTCGATATTCCAGTGAGTAAAAGACACCTCGATATGGTCTACTCACATTTGAAATTTAGTGACAAACCATTTATGGGTTCAGTTACAGCACCTGAACGGGCTGAGGACTCAATTGCTTTGGCCGAAATGGTTTTTGGAAAAGATTTTCTAGCTGAAAACACTGTGATAACAAGTCTTATCAACGCTTCTTCCCCAATGTGCTGGGATGCAACAATGCTAGGAGCAGCGGAAGCTTACGCACGTGCAAATCAGGCAACTGTAATTAGTCCTTTTATAGTCGCAGGAGCCATGGCTCCGGTGACAGTTGCTGGCGTAGCTGCACAAACACTCGCAGAAGCACTGGCTGGTATGGCATTTATACAGTTAGTCAACCCAGGAGCACCAACAGTCTTTGGATCTTTCGCAATGTCTATGTCAATGCAAACTGGTGCCCCAACATTTGGAACGCCGGAACCAGCTCTTATGTTGTATACGATGGCTGCTCTGGCGCGTCGCTTAGGAGTACCTTTCCGTTCCGGCGGTAATCTTTGTGCTTCAAAAATTCCTGATGCTCAAGCAGCTTCAGAAAGTATTTCAACTTTTATCCCAGCCATTTTGGGTGGTGTCAACTTTATGCTTCATTCTGCTGGATGGCTAGAAGGTGGACTTTCTATGGGATATGAAAAATTTATTATTGATGCAGACCAGTGTGGTTTAGCCGCAAATCTCGTTAAAGGCGTAGATCTTTCGGAAAACGGTCAAGCATTAGATGCAATAAAAGAAACAGGACCCGGACAACATTTTTTGGGCTCCGAGCATACTCTCGCAAATTTTGAAACAGCATTTGCCGTTTCAGAGATTGCAAACAACGACTCATACGAACAATGGTCTGAAGAAGGCAGCCTTGATAGTGCCCAACGTGCTAACTCCATTTGGAAAAAAATGTTAAAGAACTACGAACCACCACCACTAGAAGAATCAATTGATGAAGCGATGCTTGATTTTATTGCAAAAAGAAAAAGCGAATTACCTGACGAATTTGCATAATCAATTTATCCCACATTGTGGGAATGTTTCCCACTTCGCGGTATAACAGTTAAAATAATTAGTCTTAAACAGTTGGCCATCAAGAGGTAGTCACTATGTCTTTTCCTTCAGATCTAGAGATCGCACGTAAAGCAGAATTGAAACCACTGGGCATCATTGCTAAAGAGTCGGG
>DBFL01000085.1:0-5729 GCA_002294285.1 Candidatus Neomicrothrix sp. UBA881 | reverse complement strand
AAAGCAAAATATGTGGTTGTTACAGCTATAACGCCAACACCCTTGGGGGAAGGTAAGACAACAACAACTGTTGGACTTGGACAAGGGTTCTCCCATATTGGAAAACGTGCAACTATTGCTATACGTCAACCATCACTTGGTCCTACCTTCGGAATTAAGGGTGGAGCTGCGGGTGGTGGCTATGCACAAGTCGTGCCAATGGAGCTTTTTAATTTGCATCTAACGGGTGACATGCACGCTGTTACAGCTGCACATAATATGTGCTCAGCAATGCTGGACTCCCATCTCTTTCATGGCAACGATCTTGGTCTTGACATCCACAACATTACATGGAGGCGTGTAATGGATATAAATGATCGATCGTTAAGAAATACAACGATCGGACTAGGTGGCCGTTTAGACGGCATTCCACGCGAAACCGGATTCGACATTACAGCTGCTTCTGAAGTAATGGCAGCATTAGCTTTATGCACTTCACTAGAAGATTTAAGAAAAAGGATGGGTCGAATAGTCGTTGGGTATGACAAAGAAATGAATCCGATTACGGCTGAGGACATCGAAGTCGCAGGAGCTATGACAGTTCTCTTAAAAGAGGCAATAAAACCAAATTTAATGCAAACGCTTGAAGGAACACCTGCTCTTGTACATTGCGGACCATTTGGAAATATCGCAACTGGAAATTCATCAATAATCGCAGACCAAATAGGTATACATACAGGAGATTTCCTTTTAACTGAAGCTGGTTTTGGAGCAGATATGGGAGCAGAGCGTTTCTTTAACATCAAATGCCGATACTCAGGAATGGCACCCGATGCCGCTGTGCTAGTTGCGACGGTTAGAGGTCTTAAAGCACACTCGGGAAATCATCGGATAGTAGCCGGCAAACCGTTACCTGAAGCACTCTTAGCTGAAAATCCTGACGAAGTGCATGAAGGTGGCGCGAACCTTAGAAAACAAATCGAAAACGTCCGGATTCACGGAGTTAGTCCCGTGGTTGCCATCAACCGCTTTCCTGAAGACCATGATGCCGACTTAGCGGCAATAGCTGAAATAGCTAGTGAGAACGGGGCACGATGCGCAGTAACTAACCATTTTTCAGAAGGCGGCGCAGGTGCAAGAGAACTAGCAGAAGTTGTCGCAGAAGCCACTGAAGAAAGTACTAGTTTCTCAGTCCTCTATCCCGATGAAATGGATATTAAGGAAAAAATCAGAACTGTAGCAACTAAAGTTTATGGTGCAGAAAACGTCGAGTTTTCATCTGTCGCATCTAAACAGATCGATTCATACACTGAAAATGGTTTTGGCAACCTTCCGGTATGTATAGCTAAAACACATCTGTCTATTTCTTCAGACGCTTCTCTAAAAGGTGCCCCCAGCGGATGGACACTGCCAGTAAGAGAAGTAAGGGCTTCAGTAGGAGCCGGTTTCGTTTATCCAATCTGTGGTGAAATGCGCACAATGCCAGGTTTAGGGAAGTCTCCGGCAGCCGCTGGAATAGATATTGACGAAAACGGCCAGATCGTTGGACTCAGCTGAAATGGGATCAAATCAGAAATCGAATAATGGACGTGAAAGGAAATCCATCCAACTCAGACTCATAGATGAAATGACCTATGAGTTGATTCCTTTAAAAAACGTTCATGAACAGGCAGAATTTCTTCCACAAGCATCAACTATTTCAATAACATGCTCACCTGCAAAAGATATTGAAGCAACACTTGAACTTTGTGAAAAATTTCTCTCAAAAGGACACAATACAATTCCCCATTTTGCAGCTCGTATGGTTGAAAGTGAAGAACATGTCACTCGTATTGTTAAACGGATAGAAACACTTGGAATAGAAACTGTCTTTATTATCGGTGGAGATGCTGATCAACGTGGACCTTTCAATGATGCCCCTGGTTTACTCAATTCATTTTTGGACAAAAATCCAACAATCAAAACTATTGGTATTGGTTCATATCCAGATGGACACCCTTCGATACCGCCTGAGGCGCTTTCAGAAGCTTTAATCAAAAAACAAGAAATGATATATGAAAGCAACCTAAATGGCTATATGGCAACACAGATGTGTTTCGAAACAGAAACAATCTCTGACTGGTTAGAGAATTGTAGAAAATCTGGAGTAACCCTTCCTTGCCATCTAGGTGTACCAGGAGTTGTGGATATGAAAAAGTTGATTAACATTTCTCTTCGCTTAGGAGTAGGCATTTCCACTCGTTACCTAAAAAAGAATCGAAAATCAGTTTTCAAACTACTTTCACCTCGTGGTTACAACCCAAACAAATTAATTGCTCCAATTTCTAGTCGTGCAGACGAATTAAATATTTCAGGAGTCCATTGCTTCACATTTAATGCAATTGACTCAACTGTTAATTGGCGAACAAAAGCAATTAGTCGTTTAATTTAATTTTGATGACCCGCTAAGTGGCGTTCACGCCTCGGATACGCAAAAATTAGGTATGCGGAAAGAATTTCCCAAACTGCTATCTCAAGGAACTATAGGTGCAATGCGATTACGTAATCGCATCGTCATGCCTGCCATGGATCAAAATAATTGCAACGAAGATGGTTTGATTACTGAAAAAACACTCCAACATTACGAGGACAGAGCAAAGGGTGGAGCAGGCTTATTAATTCTTGAAACTTCAGCGGTCAAATGGCCAGATGGTGCAACATCCAAGCATCAACCTTCTCTTTCAAGCGACCTAGCAATACCGGGGCTTACCCAACTTGCAGAAAGGGTTCACAAGCACGATGCACATATGATTGTTCAAGCTTGTCACCACGGAAGAATTTCTGGACTTGACATTTCTCGAGATGTTTCCGTTCTTGTTCCTTCAATCCCAATTCCTTCTTTTGACACTCTAGGCATGGCTATCAATACTACTGATGAAGAATTGTTGAAAATGGCAACCCTTACAGGTGGAAAATTACCTAACTTTAAGGAAGCTTCTTCAGAAGAATTAGAAGAAATCATCGACGCATTCGTCGATGCGGCATTAAGAATAAAAAAATCGAATCTTGACGGTATTGAAATCCATGCTGCTCATGGATACCTAATTTCAACTTTTCTTTCAAAAGCCTGGAATAGAAGGAGCGACGAGTGGGGTGGGTCACACGAAAATAGAACAAAATTATTAAGTCAAATAATTAAGAAAATTAGAGAAAACTGCGGTTCCGACTTCGCGATTGTCGTGAGAATAGATGGTCAAGAATACGGAATTGAAAATGGAATAACTGTCGAGGAGGCTTCAGCAACCGCAATTATTGCTGAAAAATCCGGAGCAGATGCAATTCATGTTTCTGCTATTTCATCATCCGGAACTGGGGTTGGCTTTACCGATGGTCCTTTACCTTGGGAGAAATGTCAATACTCTGAGTTTGCTGGAAGGATTCAATCTGTAATCAACATTCCGGTAATTGCCGTTGGTCGGATAGAACCTGAAGATGCAGAAGAACTTATTTCGAATAATGTCTGTGAATTTGTGGCAATGGGGAGGCAATTGCTTGCTGATTCTGAACTACCGAATCATCTGATCAACAGGGAGCCTGAAAAAATCCGTCCGTGTATAAATTGTTTCGTTTGCGTTGCTCAAAACTTTTGGAATGGTGAACCGGTCTGTGCCGTCAACGCACGTTTAGGTAACTACGATACAAAAATTGAAAACGCCAAAAGGTCAAAAAATGTCGTCATTGTCGGGGCAGGTCCTGCTGGCTTGGAGTGTGCGCGAGTGGCTTCAAACCGAGGTCACGAAGTAACCCTGCTTGAAAAAATGGAGAGTTTGGGAGGAACAACTCTATTTTCTTCACTAACCACTCCAAAAAATGGCGAACTGATCAATTGGTTCGAAACAGTACTGAAAGATAGTGAAGTACTTATAAAAAAGGGGTTTGTCGCTGATACAGATTCAATAATGTCTCTCAGCCCAGATGTAGTTGTAATTGCTACAGGTTCAGGTGCTTCAAAGAGTAGTCTCAAAGGTTCCGAACTTAAACATGTCTTAACAAGAGATCAATTAAGGTCACTTTTGCAAAAAACCAGAACTTCTAAAATACCTCAGGAAATTAAGAAACTAAATCAAATAATTCTGTGGACCGCGCAGAAACTTGGATTACTCAAAGACATGCGGAAAATCAGAAAACTATCAAAATTCTGGATGCCAATTGGTAGAAACGTAGTTGTTATTGGTGGAGGCTTGGTTGGGATGGAAGTGTCACATTTCCTTGCCGAAAGGAATCGAACTGTCACAGTGATAGAAAATGGACCTGTTATGGCAACCGAAATGGCACATCCGCGAAGATGGAGGACTCTCCATCAAATCTCCCTGTCCGGCGTTAAATTACACAACAACGCTGAAGTAATTGAGATTAAAGAAAACACAGTGGTTTTCAGTAAAGATGGAAATGAATTTGAGATCCCTGCAGACTCAGTGATTCTTGCGGAGGGAATCGAAACAAATCGAACAATGTTTGAACAATTTCTAGAGTCGGGGATTGAAACTCACATAATTGGTGACGCTGAGAGTATTGGATACATCCAAGGAGCTATAAACTCAGGAAACAGGGTGGGTAATCTTCTCTAAGTTAACTACTTGAGGTAAATAATATGGATACAAATGATGGAATTGATTCAAACCCTTCATGGAACCCTTTCGATCCAGATTTCCTGATTAACCCTTACCCTCACTATGAACTGTTACGTGATAAGGACCCTGTCCATCGGACCCCTTTCGGTAATCTTGTTGTAACTCGTTTCGATGACGTGTTTGAAGTTTTGAGAAACCCAAACACCTCTGTTGAACGTGACCGCGCTGGAATTGAAATACCTGAACATATAAAAAAACTGCAGGAACATTCCATGGATCGACCTCCATCAATACTTATGCTCGACCCTCCTGAACACACACGTCTTCGCAAACTAGTTCAGAGAACTTTCACACCTAGAGGTATTGAGAAAATGCGTCATCTCACAACTGAAATCGTGGATGATTTACTCGTTCAGTTAGCAGAGAAAAAAGAAGTCGACCTAATTAAGGATTTTGCCTTTGTTGTTCCTTTTGTTGTTATACATTCCATGCTGGGCCTTCCAGACGCCGACATGCTAAATGTCAGAGAATGGTCACAAACTTTGGTTCAAACTCTTGAACCAAACATCACTCCCGAACAGGTTGACGAAGCTATCTGGGGTGGATCACAGTTAAACGAATATCTAACAGAGGCTCTTGCATGGAAGAGAAACAAGCCAGGGGACGATTTACTTTCTGACTTAATTGCAGTTGAAGAAGGCGGAGAGGGTCTTACTGAACCGGAACTCCTTTCAATGATTAGTCTCCTTTTTGTAGCTGGTCATGAAACAACGGTGAACTTAATTGGAAATGGAACCCATTCGCTTATTAATAATCCTGATCAATTTCAATTAGTCTTAAATGATCCTTCAGTTGATGAAACAATGGTTGATGAACTTTTACGCTTCGACAGCCCGGTGCAGAATTCAGGGAGACAACTTTTGGAAGATGTCGAACTGTCGGAAATGCAGGTTAAAGCGGGAGAGATAGTTTTAACTGCTTTGGGAAGTGCTAATAGAGATCCTAGATTCTGGGGTGAAACTGCACATGAACTTGATGTTAGGAGAGAAGACGCTTCCAGACATGTCTCTTTCGGTAGCGGGGTTCACTACTGCTTGGGGGCAGCTTTGGCAAAAATGGAAGGTGAAATTGCTGTAACTA
>DBFL01000062.1 GCA_002294285.1 Candidatus Neomicrothrix sp. UBA881 | reverse complement strand
TCTTTTTTTCGAGAATTTCCCTCTCTTCCCCTTTTGCTGAAAACAAAACAGGAAACTATCGAGGCTAACTCTTCCTCATCGAGACCTTCGAAAATACCATCTGAAATACACTTTGTGATTAAAAGATCATACTCATTAAATATTTTGGTTAGTGGAAGGCCACTATTTGTTAATTTCCAACCATCTGCCAGACCAGTTTCTTCTAAAACATCCAATCTGCAATAAACCTGTTCAATAAGATCACGGTTAAAACCTTCAGAACTCCTTTTCATTTGGAATTGGGCGAAAGAAGAAGCAAGGAGCCTTGAAGCCTCTTTTTCGCTTCTAGTAGCTAACAGATTTGCGAGCATGTTGTAAGTAGGGGTAAAAGCAGAAGAGAGTCTAAAGTTTTTGCTCATAGTCAGATCAACTACTTCATCGAAACTGACGAAAGGTGACCAACATGTAAGAGTATGACCTTCTTCATCTATCCCTCGCCGACCTGCCCTACCTGTCAGTTGTGTAAATTGACTGGGGGTTAGAAGCTCATGGTTGTCTCCATTGAATTTAGTTAACTTCTCGATGACAACTGATTTAGCGGGCATATTGACACCTACCGCTAAAGTTTCAGTCGCAAAAACTACTTTAAGTAACCCCATGGAAAATAGTTCTTCTGTTGTTTGTTTGAACAGCGGCAAGAGGCCAGCGTGATGAGAAGCAAATCCTTTTTTGAATCCTTCCAAAAGCGAGTTAACTCCCAAGATCTTTTTTTCTTCCGGTGAGAGGATTTGAAATTTTTTCTCAGCATATTTCAATGCTCTTTCAGAGTCGTTTTGTGAATTAAGAGACGGAGAGTATCTAATCGATGCATCCCTAGCATCATCACAACCTTTTCTACTAAAAATAAAGAAGATCGCAGGCAACATTTCAGATTTTTCTAACTCATTTACAATTTCACTACGACGAGGTCCTGTCCAACGGTAAGAGAAAGCTCTTCGTTTACCCTTTTCCAACTTCTTAAAAACTGCACCTTTATTATTCGGTCTTCCGTTTTTCAGTATTGGGATTCTCACTAATCTGTGCCCAGTATTTTTTTCACTTGCCATATAGTGACCTTTGAGTGGAACGGGACGTTTCTCCCGAGTGATTTGAGAAACTTCACCCCTAACAGATGAAATCCAATCGTTAAGTTCACCTGCATTCGAAACAGTTGCAGACAAAGCAATCAGTAGGACATTTTTTGGCAGAGTCAGGATGATCTCTTCCCATACCGCTCCCCTATATGGATCCTCAAGAAAATGGATCTCATCTAAAACAACACAATACAGGTCCCGCGGTACTCCTTTTTCCGTGTAGAGCATATTTCGCAAGACTTCTGTCGTCATAACCAAAATTTTTGCATCACTTCTAACCGAATGGTCACCGGTTAGAAGTCCAACGTTTTGAGTGCCGAATTGGTTTGAGAAATCACGAAATTTTTGATTACATAAAGCCTTGATCGGTGCTGTGTAATAAAGACGCTTCGAACTTTCTAGTGCCTTATCAATTGCATGTTCGGCTACTAAAGTTTTTCCGCTTGAAGTAGGTGCAGTTACTAAAACGGACTTTTCTTTATCTAAAGCTTCAATGGCTTCCATCTGGAAGTCATCAAGTTCATACGGCGTATTTTTACTCAAGCCTTTTTCCGAGTTTCACGATTTCGTAGTGAACCTATGAGTATTGCAATCTCATAAAAAAGAATCATCGGCACAGAAAGAATAATCAAAGTAAACGGGTCACCGCTAGGTGTTAGGACAGCTACCAATGCAACCACACCAACTATTGCGAAACGGCGACTCTTCCTGAGGGCACCCGGCGTCAAAACACCCAGTAGTTGAAGAAATATCAACAGTAATGGAAACTCAAAGCCAATTCCGAAGGCAACAATCATTTTTATGACAAAACCTATGTATTTAGATGGGGAAAAAATACTAACTAAATCAGGCCCGCCGATATCAACTAAAAAATCCAAAGCACGTGGGATGCTCCAATAAGCCAATAGTGCTCCAGCCGCGAACAAAAGAAGACCTGAAAGAATAAACGGAATAGCCCACTTTTTTTCTTTTGAAAGTAAACCAGGTGCAATAAAACGCCAAGCTTGCCAAAGAAGTATCGGCATCGAGATCACAATCCCGCCATAACCAGCAATCGTTAATCTCACACTAAAAGGCTCTAAAGGATCAGTAACGAGCAGTTCACAGCCGGAACCAAAAATCGAACCGCCAGTTGAAGCACCTCTGATCTGACAATAGGGTTCCAATAAAAGCTCTAAAATCCAGTCATACAGAAACCAACAAGCAACCCCTCCTAGGCAAATTGCCAAAAAAGAGACAAGCAACCTTTTCCTTAGTTCTTGCAGATGCTCAAGAAGAGGCATTCGGTCTTTCTCGTTTGTGTCCACTACTCACTCTGATCTTCAGGAATCTGATTTTTTTGCGAATTCTCAGTTAAAAGAGCTCCCTGGGCCCGTGCTTTGTTTTCAACTTCAGGATCTTCTATCGCACTGCGCAATTCCTCTTGAAAACTTCTGCTCATTCTTTTTGCTTGTTTTAAAAAACTTCCAATTTTTCGAGCAAAGTCAGGAAGACGCTCTGGACCCAGAATAAGTAGTCCAAGAACTAAAACTACTAAAACCTCACCGCTTCCAATGTTTCCCATCATCTGAGCCTACATAATTACTTTCAAATGGATGACATCTTCTCCTTCATAAGGCATGCTTAATAAGTGGAGGCAGAAAACAGAATCCAAGATCCTCCTATCTTTTTTGCGCACCGTGGAGGAAAAGCAGACGCCCCTGAGAATACTCTTTCTGCTTTCATGCTTGCTCTTTCAAATAAAGCTTCCGGAATTGAAAGTGATGCTCGCTTAACTCAGTGTGGGAATGTTGTTCTAAATCACGATCGACATTTCGGATCGATATTCAGACGCCGCCAAATTCGAAAAAGCAACTTGACTAGCCTTCCTGCAGAGATTCTTTCTCTCAGTGGTTTTTTCTCAAAAGTAAAAGGAGACTTTCACTTCTCAATTGATGTAAAGGACTCAGCCGCAACAGAAAAAATTCTTGAGATTGCAAGATCTTATTCATTCCCCCTAGACAAGCTCTGGCTCTGTCATCCCGATATTGAAAAAATCGCCGAATGGCGCTCAATAGATAAGGAAGTGAGGTTAGTCAATTCGACAACTTTAGACCAGGTTAAAGAAGGGCCAGAAAAAAGACTTTCAGTTCTCAAGGAAGTCGGTGCTGATGCTTTTAATATGCATTTTTCAGAATGGAATGAAGGACTTGTTTCTCTTTGCCATCGCTTTCAAATTAGAAGCTTTGCTTGGGACGCCCAAAAAGAGGAACAGATTATACGTCTTCTGAGTATTGGAGTAGATGGAATTTACAGCGACTACGTTCGCAGAATGTCCAATAGTTGGGAGAACTACAAAAATTATAAATCTAAAGCCTTTTGATGTCACCGATAGGCCAAACACGAATAAATGCTCTACCTTTCACATCTTCTATAGGAACCGGACCAAAAAATCTACTATCACGCGAGTTGCTTCTGTTGTCCCCCATTACAAAAACATGATCATCTGGAATTCGGCACCCATAATTTTCATTTGGACGATTAACGCAATTAACGGGAGTTGCAAATGATTTTATATTGCTACTGAGAGGCAAATACGGTTCGAGTAAAAGACCTCCATCGATCTCGATTCTTTCTTCTTCAACATTCACAAATTCTCCCGGCAAGCCTATGACACGCTTGATAAGGTCATCCTCTCCAGAAGCTTCAGGAGTGTCAAAAACAATCAGGTCTCCTCGATTCACAGAATGCAATTTGTAACTTAACTTG
>DBFL01000057.1:101298-101728 GCA_002294285.1 Candidatus Neomicrothrix sp. UBA881 | reverse complement strand
GCGACGGAGCATACGCTGAGGAAGTTGTTGTGCCAGTAGCTGGTGGAACAGCCCGACTCATGATGGAAGCTGAAAGTGATGGGCTTAACCCAACAGTTAACCGTTTCGCAATTTCAGGTCACATGATGGCCGGAGCTATTTTTGACACACTTGTTTGGGTGACAGACGATCCTTGCGCATGTGTATTCGTCGGAGGTCTTGCTGAGTCTTGGGAAAGTTCCGATGACTTGAAGACCTGGGACTTCAAAATACGTGAAGGCGTAGAGTTCCATGATGGAACAATGCTCGATGCTGAAACTGTCGCATTCGCAGTTGGAAGACAGCTAGCTGATCCACTCATTTCACTTGCTCTTAAGCCAGTCTTAGATATAGCAAGAGATGGAGGGGCTGTAGAAGTGGTTGACGACATGACTGTGCGTTTCCATGCGTT